>CBEVZC010000006.1:0-49240 GCA_965554225.1 uncultured bacterium
CCCAAATAATAATAAATATAAGGATCTTACATTAAACAACAATGATAAATATTTAATAAACAAAACCAAAACATTTACTTTGCCCAAATCTGCAGGCAAAAAATTTACTGTAAAATTAATTGTTTACGAAAAGGACAAAGATATTTTTGGGAATGAATATAGTGATACAAGAATGAAAGGGAAAACTGCCACAGGTGTTATTTCCTTCGATAACGGCTCATGGAGTCCACCTGCTTCCAGTTATGCACTTTATATTGGAGATGGAAGTTGCAAAGTTAAATTGGATTATAAAGTTACAATACAGTAAATTATTTAAAAGTAGGGAAAGAAAATTTTCATTCCCTACATCTTATTTTCTTTATCCATCGTTACTGGAAGCCCAACTTTTTGGAGAAGTTGGGTTTCTGTATTTAAAAGTTGGGTATCTATCTAATAACCTATTTTTTATCCTTTTCTAAAAACGGTGTTAGTAAATCAATCGGTACTGGAAAAATAGTAGTTGAATTTTTCTCGGAGGCAACTTCAGTCAATGTTTGTAAAAACCTTAATTGTAGTGCTATCGGTTCCTCTGAAATTACTTTTGCAGCCTCACTCAATTTTTGACTTGCTTGAAATTCACCTTCCGCATGAATTATTTTAGCCCTTCTTTCTCTTTCAGCTTCAGCTTGTTTTGCCATTGCACGCTGCATTTCAATCGGTAAGTCTACATGTTTTATTTCCACATTAGAAACCTTAATTCCCCAAGGTTCTGTTTGATGATCAATAATTTTTTGCAATTGCGCATTTAATTTATCACGTTCTGCAAGTATTTCGTCAAGCATAGATTGACCAAGCACACTTCGCAAAGTTGTTTGTGAAAGTTGGGACGTAGCATCTAAATAGTGTTCAACTTCAACAATAGCTTTTGATGCGTGTATAACTCGGAAATAAACTACAGCGTTAACTTTTAACGAAACATTATCTTTTGTAATTACATCTTGAGTAGGGACATCGAGAACAACAGTTCTTAGACTTACCTTAACCATTCTATCCACAATTGGAATGAGTAAAATTAAACCTGGGCCTTTAGCTGCAACCAATCTTCCTAATCTAAAAATGACTCCACGTTCATATTCCCTTAAAATCCTAATAGCATTAGCAAGAATAAAAATTACGAATAGTACAATTATTCCTAAATATATTGTGGTTGTTTCCATTATTCCTCCTGAAATTAATTTGATTTCTTAACTTTTAACGTCAATTCGTTAACACCCAATACCACAACTTTACTATTTTTTCCTATTTCCCCTTCACTGCTTTCAGCATCCCATATTTCACCATGAACTTTTATTTTCCCTTTTGGATTTAATTTGGTTAAAGAAATTCCCGTTTCGCCTGTCATTCCCTCTACGCCTGTTGTTGGTTTCTTTCTTTGGGCTTTAATCCCCAATCCAATCGCAAAAGAGAAAAAGATTACCGTAAGAGCTGTGATTAGAATAATTACCTCAATCGAGATTTCAGCAAACTCAAGCGCAGATTCAACGTCAATTAGCATAATGGATCCTAACACTAACGAAATAACCCCACCAATGCTTAGAATACCGTGGCTTACTATTTTAATTTCAAGTACAAATAATATTATTGCAAATATGATTAAAGCTAAACCAGCGTAATTTACAGGTAAAGTATGAAGAGAATAAAAGGCCAAGATTAAACATATTCCACCGATAACGCCTGGGAATATTGCTCCAGGATTATAAAGTTCAAACAATAGACCGTAAATTCCTAACATGAAAAGGATATAAGCAATATTTGGGTCGCTGATAATATTAAGTAGTCTAAGTTTAAATGTCATTTCCTTTCTGATAATCCGTGCATCAGTTGTTGATATAACAACTTTTCCTTTTGAAGTTTCACATTCTTGGTTATTTATTATTCTTAGTAGTTCATTCTCATCCTTAACAATAAAATCAATAACATCATTCTTTAATGCTTCCGATTCAGTAAGTGATAAACTTTTACGCACCGCATCTTCAGCCCATTTTATGTTTCTATTACGTTTTGTACTTATAGAGCGAATAAAAGCTGCCGCATCATTTGTTGCTTTTTCCATCATAATTGAATCTTGTTGTCCTTGTAATGTAATAGGATGTGCAGCACCAATGTTTGTACCGGGTGCCATTACTGCAATATTCGCCGCCAACGTTATAAAAACACCTGCTGAAGCAGCTCTGGCGCCGGAAGGATATACGTATACAACTATTGGTATTGGCGATTGAAGAATATTTGTTACAATTTCTCTTGTCGAGGCTAGTAATCCTCCGGGTGTGTTAAGTTCTAAAATTAGGCATTCTGAATTATTCTTTGAAGCTATGTCTATTCCACTAGCTATATATTCAGATGATGCCGGATTTATTGGTCCTTCAATGTTAATTAAAGTTACATTTGTCGTTTGCGCAGCCGCAGAAAAATAAAAGACAAGAAGGCATGCCAAGGTAAATTTTATTCCTCGCATGATGAATCCGAATAAGTATAGTTTAAATTAAACATAGGGAAAATAATGATTTTTAGCAAGTAATTTGAAGTGGAACAAATATATAGAATACTAAACAAACATTGTTATTTATCATTTTTTTCTTAATCTAAATTCCATAAAGAAAGAGTAGGATTTATGATTGGGATTAAGTTTAGATATAAAAGAGTTTTTATGTAAGAGTTGAATGAAGGGTATTAGGTAGATTCTTTTGACAGTTGCTTTGGAATTGTAAAAATAAACTCACTTCCTTTTCCAACTTCACTTTCCACCCAAATTTTACCGCCATTCTTTTCAACAAATTCTTTGCATAAAATTAAGCCGAGTCCTGTTCCCTTTTCCTGATCCGTTCCTTTTGTCGTAACATGTTCGTTTATTTTAAATAATTTTTCTTTTATCTCATCTTTCATTCCAACACCGTTATCTTTGACCGAAATTCTGTACTTGGATTCCGTCTCAACAGTTTTGATTCTAATTTCATCTCCCGCGTTAGTAAACTTAATTGCATTAGATATCAGGTTTCTTAAAACTGTATCTATCATAAATTTATCGGCAAAGATATTTAACTCGCTTGTTATTTCACTTATAAGCTTTACCTTTTTCTTTGCAGCATTTACAATGTATAAAGCAATAATAGATTCAGATAACTCAGTTAAACTAAATGTGGTTGGTGAATAGCGAATTCTACCGGTTTGAATTCTTGACCATTGCAGTAAATTTTCTAATAGACTAAAAACATTTTTACCTGCTTTATGAATATTAGAAGCAAATTCTTTTATTTCATCTTTAGTCAAATCATCCAGGTCTTCAACCAGATATTCCGAAAAACCTAACAAAGATGTAAAAGGACTTTTTAAGTCGTGAGAAATTATTGAGAAAAACTTATCTTTATTGGCATTTAACTCTTTAAGCTGTTGTTCAGATTCTATCAGCTTTTCGTTAAGTTCCATAACCTCTTTCGCGTTCTCTTCAACCAAGTCTCTGTTAAATTGTAACTCCTCAACAAATCTTTCAATTTCCGCCTCATATTCTTTTCTTGCTCTTATATCATGAAAAGCAGTAACAGAGCCAATAATTTTACCGTTCCTTAACATAGGTGAAGCTACATAAGAAACCGGAACTAATTCACCATTCTTATGCCTGAAATAGTCTTCACTTATTCGGTATGTATCACCGGTAATTAGAACTTTGTTTAACGGACAATCGTGCTCTTCTTCCTTTTCAATTGTAGGAAGATCATGAATTATCTCATGAAATTGTTTCCCGATTAAATCTTTTTCTTCCCAACCTAGAATTCTGGAAAATTCAGGATTAACAAATTCGGTTTCCCCTTTAAGATTTTCTACAAAAATTCCTTCACCTATAACGGAAGTTATTTCGTTAAACTTTGTTTCGCTTTCTAAAAGTTGATCCGATAATATTTTTCTGTCGGAAACATCAAAGGCAGCGCCTACAAAACCGATAAAAACCCCAGATTTTAAGAATCTTGGAATTCCGTGATCTAATACCCAGGCATATTCTCCATTACTTTTTTTAAGTCTATATTCCAACTCAAATTCTTCTTTTTTAGCGAATGCTTCCGATGTAACCGAACTCCAATAATCAAAATCATCGGGGTGAATAGAATCTTTCCGGTTATAATTGATTTCTGTCTCCAGCGCAGTTCCCCTATAGTCGAGCCATGTTTTATTAAAGTACAAACCCTTGTTTTGTTCATCACTCATCCATATCATAAAAGGAAGGTTATCAGCTAAATGATAAAATCTTTCTTCTAATTCACTTAATGTCTCAACAGTATTTTTCTTTAGTGTAATATCGGAAATACGCCCGTTTACTATTAAAGGAGTGCCATTTTCAGATGATTTGGTTACCATACTACACTCATCTACCCATATCCATTTCCCTGTTTTCGCCAGAAGTCTATGCTCGCTTGTAAATCTGCTGGTATTGCCTTTTAAGTTCAGTTCAAATTTTTCCAAAACCTTGCTTTTATCTTCCGGGTGAATTAAATTTTCCCAAACTTCTTTTCCACCGTTAAGTTCGTCTGCATTATATCCAAGTATTTCCGCGTACCGCAAACTGAATTTTATATCATCCTTTTCTACATCCCATTCCCAAAATCCGCTGTCCAATTGATCAATAACTGTTTTTAAACGGGCTTCATTCTCACGCGATTTTTCTAATTCTTTCTTAATTTTACTTAGTAAACTTGCTTCTTCTTTTTTTTCTTCTTTAGTTTCCGTTAGCTGCAGTCTGTTATCCTTTATAGTTTTCTCAAGGTGCTTTCTATTTGTTACATCTTTGCAGGTTACCGAACTTCCGACTATTTGATCATTTTCTATAATCGGATTAAAAAGTAAATCGTAATATAAGGACCTATTATTAAGCTTATATTCATAGCTAACTTTGAATCTTTCCTTTATCGCCCTCATATAATATCTTTTCCATTCCTCAAACTTTTCTTCGTTCACAGCTTCTAATAAACTTTTCTTTTTATCAAATTCTTGTCCGAAAAAGAGAGTATATGTGGAAGGAAATGTTGAATTAAATGCAATAAGTTTAAATTCTTTATCAAATGCCCAAACCGCATCTAACGAGTTTTCCAGTATTGATTGGAATACGGATTCCAGATTTAAAAAATTTTGAGTAACAAGTCCCATAAATTTTGAGATTAATAAAGGATATTTAATTTCCTGGTTACTATCGAACTGACATAAAATTTCTTTAATATAAATTCACGGGATTTATCGGTTGCCGGTAATTTGAAGCTCACAGGTTTATTAATTGAAATACAATTCCTATTATAAATTAATTGGTTCCGAATAAAAGACTATACATCTTATTTTTTATTCGATTATATTAGCTCACAAATAAATTCCAAATTTACAAGAGAGTAATTTTTACATGACCAGCAATAAAAAAAACATTTTTATAATTTTATTTTTACTCTCAAATTTCATTATGTCTTGTCAAACCAATTCTCAAGAAAAGGAAAAAATGAACGGTTATAAATTCACGAATAAATTGATAAATGAAAAAAGTCCCTACCTGCTGCAGCATGCGCATAATCCTGTTAACTGGTATCCATGGGGAGAAGAAGCTTTTGAGAAAGCAAAAAAAGAAGACAAACCGATATTCCTTTCAATCGGATATTCAACTTGCCATTGGTGCCATGTGATGGAACATGAGTCCTTTGAAGATACTTCGGTGGCTAACTTAATGAATAAATATTTCATTTCAATAAAAGTTGACCGGGAAGAAAGACTGGATATTGATAATATTTATATGACTGTTTGTCAAATGATGACCGGACACGGCGGTTGGCCGATGACGATAATAATGACGCCCGACAAGAAACCGTTTTTTGCAGGGACTTACTTTCCTAAAGAAACCCGCTTCGGACTTATAGGCTTGCTTGAATTACTTGGTAAAGTTCAACAAGCGTGGGTAGAAAAGAGAGATGAAATTAATAATTCGGCAAACCAAATTACCGGTTACTTAAAACAAACTTCATTTACCGATCCGGGCGGAAAACTTGACAAAGATATTCTTGATAAAGCTTTTTCAGCATTCGCAGGTAAATTCGATAATAAATACGGGGGCTTTGGAAATAAACCGAAGTTTCCTACTCCGCATAACTTAATGTTTTTATTAAGATATTGGCACCGGACAAATAACCCGAAAGCTTTAGAAATTGTTAAGAAAACTTTGGACGAAATGCGTAACGGAGGAATATTTGATCATGTTGGCTTTGGTTTTCACCGATACTCGACCGATGAAAAATGGCTTGTTCCACATTTTGAAAAAATGCTGTACGACCAGGCTTTGCTTTCAATGACATATGTAGAAGCATATCAGGCAACTCATGAAACACAATACAAAACAATTGCCGAGGAAGTTTTCGAATATGTAATGCGAGATATGTCCGATTCAACCGGTGGATTTTACACAGCTGAAGATGCGGATAGCGACGGGAAGGAAGGGAAATTCTACATTTGGAAAGCTTCTGAAATAGATAAATTGTTAGGCGATGATTCCGAAATTTTTAAAAAATATTATGGTGTGAATAAAAACGGAAATTTCACCGACGAAGCTACTAAAAAACAATCTGATGAAAATATATTACATGTTACGGAATCATCTTCTCAATTAGCTAAAAAATATAATCTCACAAAAAATGATCTGCAGCAGAAATTAGAAAATGATCGTAGGATTTTATTTAATGTAAGAGAGAAAAGAGTTCACCCGTTTAAGGATACAAAAGTACTAACCGACTGGAACGGACTAATGATTGCAACGCTAGCAAAAGGCGGTAGAGCATTTAACAATATTAAATATACCAAAGCAGCCGAGAAAGCAGCAAATTTTATATTTAGTAAACTTCAAAAAGATAATGGAGAATTAATTCATCGCTATAGAGACGGAATTGCAAGCATAGACGGTTCCCTGGATGATTATGCGTTTTTTATCTGGGGATTACTGGAATTATACGAAACGACTTTTAATACTATTTATTTGCAAAAAGCAATTGAGCTTAGCAACACTCAGATTGAACATTTTTGGGATTCTGATAAAAGCGGCTTTTTCTTCTCCGGAAATGATGCCGAAAAATTGCTGATTAGAACAAAAGAGGTATACGACGGTGCTGTTCCTTCCGGTAACTCCGTAGCCTTACTTAACCTGTTACGATTAGGAAGATTAACAGCAGATACAAAATACGAGAAGTTTGCATCCGAATTAAGCTCGGCGTTCTCGTCAAAGATCGAACAATCACCTTCCGCTTTTACTCAGTTTCTTACCGGTGAAGATTTTGGATTCGGTCCTTCGTATGAAATACTAATTACGGGAAAAGAGAATGCCCCGGACACACAAGAGATGATAAATGAACTTTATAATAATTTTATTCCCAATAAAGTTGTAATATTTATCTCCGAAGGAAATGCGGGACAAATTCACAAATTAGCCGGATTTACAAAAGATTATGAATTGAGCAAAGAAAAATCTACGGTGTACGTTTGTAAAAACTTTATTTGTAATTTGCCAACATCGGATTCTAAAAAGATGCTGGAGTTACTCAGCTCAAAATAACCTAAGCACGAAAAATAGTTAAATTGAATTTGATTTTTACAAAAAAATTATTCAATCCAAATATAAATTTTTAATGGATAGAATTTTGTCTCGCAATTTGTTCCATAGAAGGAATGTCTTGAATATGATCGTGGATGAATTGAATCAAATTTTTAGCTGCAAGCCTAATTCTTCTTTCCACTTTTTCATTCGTGCAGTTACCGTTTTTTTCAAAACATTTTTCAACTGTGGGAATAGATGCCACCTTAGGCAACACAATCGCCCCAACATGTGCACTTGTACTTCGAAGATGCTCGAGTGATTTGATCGCTCCGATTGAACCGGAGGCTAATCCAACTAAAGTTACAGGTTTGCCTGCCATTACTGAAGGGAAACCTAAATTTTCAATTATTAATTTCATTATACTGCTGTAAGTTCCGTTGTACTCCGGAGTGACCAAAACAACTGCCGTAGCTTCTTTAACCTTTCTCTGTAAAAAATCTACACTATTATTCTCCAATTTTTGCCCGGGGAATGGTAACCGTAATTTTCCGGGATCAATAATTTCATTTTCAACTGTTTCAAATTTACTTAGTTCATCGGCTATAAGTTTTGCAACCATAGTTGAATAATTATTCTCTCTAATGCTGCCGACAATAATTACAATTTTAATCTGATCACTTTCCAATCTGATCATTCTCTATCCTTAATAATTATTAAAACTTCAAAGTAAATATAATATTTATTCATAAAAAAATAGAATAATTCTATAAAGTTTATACTCCTCTCTTCATATATTGCGATTATGAAGTTATACAACCGGTTTTCGTATTGTTTATAATATTTTTTCAACTTGATTTTTATGAAACAAAACCAGGATTGTTTTGTAAGACTTTAACTAGTTGGCGCTTGAGACCATTAAACCAATTAAGCATCATATGAGGTGTAAATTATACTAATTTTTGGTAAATTATAAGTTTAAAAAATATTAAAAGATTTAGAATAAAAAAGATGACGGCTGAATTAACAGAACGGGAAAAATCGATATTACGGTATGTAATACACCAATTTATACTTACAGCTAATCCGGTAGGATCGCGTTACATATCAAAAAAATATAATATAGGTTACTCCCCCGCAACAATCAGAAATATTATGTCCGATTTGGAAGAGATCGGGTATTTGGGTCATCCCCATACATCTGCGGGACGTATCCCAACCGACAGAGGTTATCGCTTTTATGTTGATTCTCTTATGGAACCGCCTGCGTTAAGATCAGCCGAGAAAAATTTTATAAAAAAAAGCTTAGACGCAATATCAATAGAAACGGATGAATTATTAAAAATCACTTCTACAATCTTGAGCGATATTACAAAACAGCTTGCTTGTGTTACATATCCGAAATTTGATAAAGCTATATTAGAAAAACTGCAGCTTGTAAGTATACCGGGTAACCGGGTTTTAGTTGTTTTAACTATTCGCTCGGGAATGGTAAAAACAATCACTTTAGAATTTAATTCCACAATAGCTCGAAAACACTTACAATCAATACAGCATTTACTTAATGAAAGACTTTCCGGATTAAAATTTTCAGAAATCAGAAAAAGTTTTCGTGAAAGAATTCGTGATTATAAATCGGATTATAAACCGATAATTAGAGTATTTTTGGATTCTGTGGACGAAATATTTACAGATCTAAAAGTTTCTGAAAAAGCCATAATTACAGGAGCTAAAAATATAATTAAGCATCCCGAGTTTGAAGACCAAGAACATTTTCAAAGCATAATTGAACTTATTGAAGATAAAGATGTAATAATTCATATAATGGATGATCACTTAAAACTTCACAGGGATGGTGTTACTATTACAATCGGTAGTGAAAATAAAGACGAGAAACTAAACGATTTCAGTTTGGTTGTTAAAGAATACCAAATGGGACAAATAACAGGAAGCGTTGGCATTGTCGGTCCCAAAAGGATGGAATATTCCAAAACTGTTGCAGCGGTTATCTACGTCGCAGAATTATTATCCAAAGCAATTCAAAAAAACAACTAGGAGATACTGGTAATTATGAAAAGCACAAAACATGATTCGCAAAAAGACAAGCAGATAAATGAATATAAAAAACATGACGAAGAACATTCGAAACATAGAACAAAAAAGAGTTCTGGCGAAAAGAAAGAACTGAAAAAAATTGAAGCAAAATTAGAAGAAACTTTAGAAAAACTAAGTCAGCTGGAAAAAGATAATCAAGAACTCAAAGATTCGCTGCTGAGAAAAGTTGCCGAATTTGAGAATTATAAACGCCGTACGGAAAAAGATCAGCTCAACTTTCTTGAATACGCTGCAGAATCTTTTATTATAAAAATATTACCAATATACGATGACCTCAATAGATCGATTGAACATCTTGATGAGGCTAAGGATATCAATTCCATTAAACAGGGACTAAAATTAGTATTAGAGAAATTTAAGAAAACTTTAGAGGACCAAGGCATAAAAAAAATTGAAGCAAAAGACAAGGAATTCGATTTTAATTACCACGAAGCTTTAATGCAGCAAAATTCCGATGATGTACCTCCGAATACGGTTCTACAGGAGGTCGAACCGGGTTATATGTATAAAGATAAAGTAATTAGACATTCTAAAGTTATTGTGAGTCAGGATAACGAAGAACAATCCAAAAAGGTTTCATCTGAAAAGGAAGATGAGAACTCTAACTAATTATTGAAAAGGAGTAGGAATACGTAAATGGAGAAAAGAGATTATTACGAAGTTTTAGGAGTTTCAAAAACTGCTTCCGCAGATGAAATTAAGAAAGCATATAGAAAATTAGCAATGAAATATCATCCGGATAGAAATCCTGGAGATAAAGAAGCGGAAGAAAAATTTAAGGAAGCTGCGGAAGCTTATGAAGTATTGAGCAATCAAGACAAAAGAGCAAAGTACGATAGATTTGGGCATAGTGGTCTTGGAGCCGGAAGTGATTTCCACGGATTTAATAATGTTAATGATATTTTTAGTCACTTTTCCGATATTTTCGGAGGCTCATTTGGCGGCGGTTCTATTTTCGATGATTTGTTTAGCGGCGGCGGTTCAGGCGGTAGAAGCGCTCATAGAGCTGCAACCGGAGCTCCGGGTTCGGATTTAAAGGTAACAATTAAATTAACACTCGAAGAAATAGCAGAAGGCGCCTCTAAAAAAATAAAATTAAAAAGATATCATGTTTGCGACGTATGCCACGGAACCGGAGCAAGCAGTCCGTCAGCTTATAAAACATGCCCGGTTTGTAATGGCACCGGAGAAATCAGACAAGTTTCAAAATCTATTTTCGGACAATTTGTAAATATTTCCACATGTCCTAACTGTAGCGGTACCGGAAAAATCATAACAGAGCCTTGCAAAAAATGCGGTGGAACAGGCAGAGTTTACGGGGAATCAACTATCAAAATTGATATCCCATCGGGAGTTACAGATAACAGCTATATGACTCTTAGAGGAGAGGGTAATGCAGGCAAAAACGGAGGTCCGGCCGGTGATTTAATAGTCATTTTTAGAGAAATTCCGCACAAAGATTTTGTAAGAGACGGCGATAATATCATTTATGAATTATTTATTAGTTACCCTGAGCTTGTGATGGGAACAGAGGTGGAAGTACCAACCTTAACCGGCAGAGCTAAACTTAAAATTGAACCGGGACTAAATCCCGGTAAGTATTTAAAAATGAGAGGTAAAGGCATACAACACTTACATAGCCATGGAACCGGAGATCAACTTGTAAAGGTCAATATTCATGTTCCACAAAAACTTAATTCCCGTGAAAAGGAATTATTGAAAGAGCTTGGGAAAATGCCGCATATACAAGTTCCCAAATAACGGTAAAACAGATGTTCAAATAACCATTTTGAAATATTTTAATATTTTTAAACCTTATTTAAGGCTATTTGAATTTTAGACTTAGCTTTAGCTATTAATTTGATATTCTCCTTTTTGAGAAAGTATTTTAATTTAATATTTATTTACTTAGATTTTTTATAAATTTTAGGTATTGAATCTGATTAAATTAAATAGAGTACTGAAATCAAAAAATTTGAATACTTTGCTAAAAAGATTGGATTAACGAAACAAGAATTTTCGGTATTATTGTTTTTGGTTATAAGCTTTATAGGGGGAATAATTGCGTATTATACAAAGTACAATTCTGCTTTATTGGAAGAGCCTATATATAATTACAACCGAGAGGATAGTTTATTTAATAATGCGCAGTTGAAGGTAAATCAATTATTAACTGAAAAAAATGTTGATTCTAATACTAAACTTTCTCATTTTAGTAAGGATAAATTACATAAACGAAGCAAACAAAAGCATCTAAACACAATAATTAATATTAATACTGCCAATATTTCCACTTTAACAAAAATTAGTGGAATTGGAATAAAAACTGCACAAAAAATAATTGAATTTCGTAATTTAAATGGAAGATTTAATTCCGTAGATGAATTACTAAAAATAAAAGGAATTGGTAAGGTTAAACTTTCTAGAATAAAAAAGTATATAACAACTGAATAAAACTTGCATCTTCAATGCATGGAGGGAAAATGAACAAAAAGTCAGAACCTTGGTATGTACACGCTGCCTTAATAACCGTTATTTTAATATTAACTTATATTTTAATTAGAGTAGCAATTGTAGACCCTACAAAATACTTAAACGAAGAAAAATATTATAAGACCGAATCCCATGCAAGAATGGACGATATTAAACAAGCCGAGATATTGTGGGAACAAAAACATAAAAGATTTACAGATAATCTGGACAGTTTAATCACTTTTATTAAAACGGATACTTCGATTCAGCAATTAATACACGGTATAGATACTATAACAAACCGTTCAACAAATCCATTTACCCCTTTAGTAAGCGTAGGGAAATTTGCTCCGGAATCACTAAGTCATTCTGCAAAAACATTTAGACCGTACATTTTAGAAATTGACACTTCTACTTCTTACGATACTGTTGTTAGCCCAAGAGGTAAATTTTTAAGAGTAGATACTACCGTAGTAATGGGAACACTTTATTTTGTAAAAGATCCGGATGGGTATGGAACAATCGGCGATACAAAAAATCCTGCGCTGAAGAATACTTCTTCTTGGGATTAATGAAATAAATGTCCTTGTTTGTTAATCACGTTGGATTTAACTTAGCAATCGACAAGCTTCAGATTGTAGAAATAAACTTTAGAGACGGAAGGTTCCTTATTGAAAATATTGATGAGGAACCTTTTAATTATTCTTTAACTTCCACCTCAAATGAATCAGAAATAATTGCTGCTTTGCAAAAAGCTTATAATTTAATTATTGCCAGGAAAAATCTAAATACCGATATAGTTTCTTTTGCACTTCCGGATTCTTTTTATAAGATTGCCAAAATCCCCTTCGATGATAACTTGATGGATAAGGACTTAAACCAAATAATAAATTGGGAATTTTCCGTTCTTTTCCCTCAAGAAAATGTTAATGATTTCCTAGTAGATAAATTTGAGTGCAGTAAAAATAAATTGATTTTCTTTGCATTAAATAAAAGAGTGGTACAAACACTCCGCAAATTTTGTTCTAGAAATAATTTGATTTTAAAATATATTGATGATGCACATATAGCAAGCACACTAAATTTAACTATAAGCCAAGCTAACTATCAACCAAATATAATCAGTTGTTACATTGCCGACAATTACTACTCATTAATATTTTCGAGAAACAATGTTCCGTATAAATTTAATGTCTATGATAAAAGTAAATTATTTTCTGAAGAATTCGGTATAAAAAATAGAATAGATTCGATAAAAAACTCAAGCTTATTTGATAGAAATGACAAATTTGATTTTATTATTTGGGGCGAAGAAGTAGACGCTGAACTTTGTAATAAACTGCAGAAGATACTTGGTTATGAAATTAAGTTAGTAAATCCATTTGAAAATATGAAAGTCAATACACATTTAATAAATAACTCCCATTTAAATGAAAAATATTATAATTTCAGCTCCGCAGCAGGTTTAGCGGCAAGACTTATCTGATGAGAATAATTTCAGGCAAATTCAAAGGCAGGACATTAAAAGTCCCCAACCCCAAATATACACGTCCAACAACAGACCGTACGAAGGAATCGATATTTAATTACCTAAACAACTTAATTGACTTTAATGATATACTTGTCTGTGATATCTACGGCGGTTCAGGTTCTTTGGGCTTGGAAGCTTTAAGTCGAGGTGCAGGTGAAGTTCATTTTGTCGAAAAAAATTATTCCGTCTCAAAAGCACTTACGCAAAATATTGAATTGGTTGGAGCCGAAGAAAGCACAAAGCTTTATAAAATGTCTGCGCTGAAATTTTCCAGCATGGAATCTCATTATAAATACGATCTCATTTTTGCCGATCCGCCGTTTTTTAAAGATGATATTCATAAAGTAGTTAAAAATATTCTTAAAAATGATTTTTTTACAAAAAATAGTATATTTATTATTGAAAGATCAATTCAGACAAAAGAAAAGGATATTATAAATTTTAATATTCAACCTTTTAAAAGAATTGGTGACAGTTTAATTTATGAATTCAGAAACTTATAGAAAATTGTTAACTTTATCTTACTAATAATCTTATTCGAAAAATAAACCGGAACATTTATGAAACGAGTAATATACCCCGGCACTTTTGATCCCGTAACAAACGGTCATATTGACGTAATAAAAAGAGCTACGGAATTATTTGATGAAATTGTAGTAACTGTAGCAAAAAACCCGACGAAATCTCCAATGTTTACAGTAACCGAACGTATTGAGATGCTGGAAATCAGCCTTAAAGATATTCCGAACGTTTTTGTAGATTCATTTGACGGATTGGTTGTTGATCACGCAAAAGCGATAGGCGCTATAGGTATTATAAGGGGTTTAAGAGCTATAAGTGATTTTGAATTCGAATTTCAAATGGCGTTGATGAACAGAAAATTAAATAACGAGTTAAAGACTATTTTCTTAATGCCGCATGAAAAATATACTTATTTAAATTCTACTATTATCAGGAATTTAGCTCAATTTAAGGGAGATGTCTCCGATTTTGTTCCTAAAATTGTTGCCGATAAATTACTGGAAAAGAATAAAAGTCTTACTAAAAAATTTCAGGACATAAGGGATTAGCGTTTGACCGGATATAAAAAAACCTTCCCCGGGAAGAGGAAGGTTTTTACCTTAATTAAACCATTTACATTTCTTTTTCTGCTTTCAAAAATTTACCTTTTATGAACGCTCCGTCTTTAAGATTTTCCTCACTAATATATACAACCCCGTCTTTATCATGTGGTTCGCCATAAACAGAATGTATAGATTTCAAACCTCCGAGCCATGCTCTTTTATCAGAGATATAGACAAGATCGCCCTGATCTGCAGCCATTTTTTCCATATCATTTTTAGAAAAGTTTATAACTCCATCCTCGCATTCTTTTAATACCCAATTAACCAGAACCTTCTCGCCTTCTCTTTCATTAATTTTTCCGCCCTTAAAAGCTTCTTTAACTTTTTGGATTGACCAAACCGTTAATCCTTCGGTTTGCAAAACGGGATCGTAATCAATAAAATATGCCGACAACACAGCAACTAAGAATGCAACGATTAAAGAATAAATAAATAAAACAGTCGCACTACCTATACCAAGGGCAACCATCATAAACAAAACAACAGCCAAAACAGTTAAAGAATAAGCAATTGCCTTGTGGTTTTCTTTTGATTTTATTTTACTCACTATCTGTCTAAACCAACCGTCTGCATATGTTACCGCAACTCCAACTGCAGAACATACTACTAAATTATAGAACGCTCTAATATAAGTATAAGGATGATCCGCATTCATTTGTATTCCCTGTGCAAAGGGATGAATAAAAATTCCTGGGAATTTGGCTCCAAGGATCATTAGAGAAACACCGCCGAGAAAAGTAGCCATAACCGCTGCAGGTGTAAATCGTTTCCAGAAAATACCTAAGAAAATAGCTACAACCAAAGGAGGAGTTAATGTAGAATGAAAATAGCCGTGCGCTTCGTAAACAGTTGGAAAGTTTTTAAATGCTAAAACGGAAACTACACCGAGAATAGTAACAATAATAGAAGAATAACGTGCTGCAGACAATTCCTTTTTGTCAGTAGCTTTTTGAGTTTTTTCTTTGATTTTTAAAAACTGCTTAATGGGTCTATGAATATCATTTATATAAATAGCTGCTGTAGCATTTATCAAAGTATCCACAGTTGACATCAGCGCGGCAGTTAAAGCCGCCATTATAAATCCAAATACACCGGGACTGGAAACCACATGCGCTACAACATCAAAAATTTGGTCGGGCGAAGTGTTTGGCGGAATTATATTTGGTTGTACAACGGAAATTGCTTTACCGATCCAACCGGCATTTCCCACAACTATAGCCGAAAGCGGCAGCATAAAAAGAATATTGAATGTAGCAGCCTTCCTTCCCTCGTCAACACTTTTTGTTGCCATAAACCGCATTATAAGTCCCATGTTCATAAAAAGGAAGCCCACGGAACCCGCAACCCCATCTTGCCAGAAAATCCCCACAAAGTTAAAATCCGGCGGTTTATTGAAATCTGCTAGAGGTAATTTAAATGAAGTTGGTAACAAACTCCATAACCCTCCGTGAGGATGCAAGTATGCGATTCCTAAAAAGAAAAGCAAAAAACCTGCAAATAATAAAACAAACCCTTGAAGTAAGTCCGTAAAAATAACCGCTGTTTGTCCGCCGAAAGTAATATAAATTCCCGTTATGACAGCTATAATTATTATAATTCCCATAAGAGTAGGTTGAAATTGAAAACCTATCATTGTAATGCTCTTGGGTAAAAGCGGCATAATTGCTTTACCCAAAGTCAGGAAACCAATCCCAATATATCCAATCATATATAAAAGTAAGAGAATGGTTGCCAAAAACCTGGCTGAAGGACTAAATCTTTTTTCGAAATATTCCGGAATAGACTGAATTTTTGTATAAACAATAATAGGTAACCAGCCGAATAAGAAAAACGGGAGGAAAAACCAATCGTTTATATAAGTCATTGTAGATGAAAAGCCATATTGAAAACCTTTAGCTGAATATTTGATAAAACTATGGCTTCCTACTCCGGTGGCAACAATTGAAAAAGCAATTAACCACCAGGTAAATCTACGACCTCCGAAAAAGAAATCTTTTGTACTTCTATTATACTTTCCAAAGTAACTTCCGAAAAGCATAATAAAAATGAAATAAACTGCCATTATAACAATATCGATAGAGGAACCGATATCGTGAAACGTTGTCTGTACTTGAGCTATTGTTCCCATAATTTACCAGTATAATCCTAATAGTGTGAAAAAAGTGTGGAAAATTAAGAAATAAAAATAACCGAAGATTAAAATCCTATACCAATGACGATGGCGCTTAAGCTTTAAATTGATTGCACCGCTTTTACGAATAATGATCATGCCGATCAAAAAGAATATTCCGCCAACTCCGTAAAGGTACAGGATAGGTATCCACGTATGCGTTATTGGAATCATTTTGTTCACCTTTGTTAATTAAACATTACGTGAAGTTTAGTTGGTCTAAAAATTAAGTAAGATGCAGTTCACTTGCAAATTTTTTAATCTTGTTTTTTTACTATTTTTTATTATACATCTTTATTTTTTGTGCAAATAAAGTTAAAAGCAGTTTTATTGCAACTGAACTTTATGGAGAAACGTAGTTCCAATATAAATTTATAAGATAAATAATTTTTGATTTTATCTTATACCTTACCTAAATTTAGAATCTTTATTTTAAATAGCAATGAACAAAATTGGAGGAATAGTTTGTTATGGGAATGATGGCTAGGATGAGGAGTTTAGCTCCTTGGTTTATTCTTGGTGTAGGCGGTTTGTTTATCTTGTTTATGGTGCTGTCGGATTCAAGTCTGCAAAAAATTATGCATTCACGCGACAATAACGTTGGTTCAATTGACGGTGAAGAAATAAGTTATAAAGACTATTCGCAAATGGTTGAACAATATCGAAAAGATCAAGTAAAAAGAACCGGCAAAGATATTGACGAAAGCCAGATGGATCAGTTCAGGGATCAAGTTTGGGATATATTGGTAACGCAAAAGTTAGTTGAAGAAAAAATCAAAGAATATGGAATTACGGTTACACCTCAAGAAATTATTAATACAATAGAGTCACCAAACCCTCCGCAATTCTTGAGACGTAATTTTATCGATTCTACAGGCAGATTCAATAAAGAAGCGTATGATGCAGCTATACATAACCCCCAAAACAAGCAAGCTATGATACAAGCAGAAGATGCCGTTAGACAACAGCTTCTGCAAAATAAACTCCGGGAATATTTATTTGGAACAATTATCATTAACGATGGTGAAGTTAAGAGAAAATTTATTGACGAAAATACTAGGATGAGTGCGAAATGGGCATTCTTTGCAGCTAATATTATCCCTGATTCAACTATTCCGGTTTCCGATACAGAGTTACAAAATTATTATGAAAAGCATAAAGAAGAATTCAAACTTGACGGTCGTAGAAAACTTAAATATGTACTATTCCTAAAAGCTGCTTCTCATGGTGATTCGGTTGGTATAAGAAAAAACTTGGAATCAGTTGTAAAAAAATTAAAAAGTGATACTAGCAGCTTCAAAACTTATGTTCAAATATATTCAGACAAACCGTTTGAACTTGATACCGTGACCCTCAATTCCATTACTAGAAGTGCCGGAGATCTTTTTTTGTACAAAGCAAAAATTGGTGACGTCTTAGGACCGGTTCTTACTATAGATGGATATGAAGTTTACAAATTAGATAAAAAACTTAAAGGGAAAGTTACCACAATTAGAGCATCTCATATTTTAGTAAAAGGCGGCGGTAATGAAGAAGTGGCAAAAAAAGAAGCATATGAAATTTACAATCAATTAAAAGCCGGAGCTGATTTTGCAAAATTGGCTAGAGAAAAATCTGAAGACCCCAGCGCAAAAGATGGCGGTGAATTAGGATGGTTTACAAAGGGACAGATGGTTCCGGAGTTTGAGAAAGCGGCATTTAGAGGTAAAATAGGCGAAGTATTGAAACCGGTAAAGACACGCTACGGATATCATATAATTATGGTTACCGGAAGGGATAATCATCGATACGTAATAGAAAAAATATTCAACAAAATTATTCCTTCACCAACTACAATAGATCGCATGTATAACAATGCAAATGATTTCTCTTATTTAGCTAAGAAAAATGATTTTAAGTCCGAAGCAGATTTGATGAAATATAGAATTTTAGAAACACCTGCTTTTACAAAAACAGCTTCGGCAATACCCGGACTTGGCAGTAACAAAGCCATTGTAAAATTTGCGTTCGAGAACAACGTTGGCGAAGTAAGCGATGTATTTAAATTGCCTATCGGTTACGTTGTAGCAATGGTTTCTCAGGCCCTTCCGGCTAAATACAAACCTGTAAAAGAAGTCAAGGGAACGCTGACCAGACTTGTTAGGAATGGAAAAAAACTGGCAAAAACTTTTGAAATTGCAAAAGAAATCCGAAATAAACTTGGCGATTCTAATGATCTAAGCAAAGTAACTTCACTTGATCCGAATGCCAAAATATTTAATGCTTCTAAGTTTACAGTTGATAGCAACGTACCCGGAGTAGGAAAAGATTATGCTTTTTATAATTATACTCTTACAGGTCCTATTGGTAAAATATCTAACCCGATTAAAGGCAAAAGAGGCAGCTACTTAATTAAAGTAACAGAAAGAGTAGGGTTTGATTCCACGATGTATTCTATTCAAAAAAATACACTCCGTTCAAATATGCTGCAGCAAACTAAGGTTAAATATTTCCAAGATTGGGCGGAAAGTCTTAAGGATGAAGCTGAAATTGTTGATAATAGATATAAATTTTATAAATAGTTAATTATAAAAGAATTTCATGTTAAAGCCGGTTCCTTAAAAAACCGGCTTTCTTTTTTCTGTTGTCCGTATTTTTATCATTACTAATCTCAGTTTGGTTTTAAATGGATTTTTTTCTGCATTAGATTTTTGTTACATTCTTTTATATTTTATTATTAAAACTCTTTTGAAAAAGGAATAAGTAATAAACTTCACATGAAAAGTAAATTTTTATATCAATGCATTCTACCTATTTTATTTATTTTCCCGTTTTCATTCAGCGACGCTCAATACAACGGAACCAATACAAGTATTTCGGTAAACTATAGCTATACAAATACTTCTAAATTATTTCTTAATCCTAATTCAAACGATGAAATATTACGTGCACAAAACTTACCGTTAGATAATATATTTAGTTATTCGTCTGAACTTCGTTATAGAGTTTCCGATCCGTTTATTTTGGGTTTGCGCATTGAGTATATAAAAAAAACAATTACACACAAAGATGACCAAATACCTGTAATTGATGCTACTTTCGGATATCGTTTAGTTCCGGTTGAGCTTTCAGCTTATTATTTTCTTCCATTCTCCACAGAAAATTTCAAATTTTTTATGGGAGGTGGAATAGGAGCCTACTTCGGAGACAATATTAAAGATATTGGTGACGTAAATTCTATAACCATAAATAAAAAATTTGCTTTTGGAATTCAAGTTGAGGTGGGAATGGACTATATTGTTTGGGAAAATTTCTCCGCACGATTCCAGATGCGTTTTAGAGATCCTGAATTTGAGATAGAAAGCGAATATTCTAGCGATACAGTCAATTACAAAGGTAAATCATATTTCTTATCAAACTCTCATTTTATAACCAAGACAAATATCGACGGAATAACATTTACGCTTGGGATAGCTTACAACTTTAATATCTAATTAAGTCATGTAACGCAATACATACACAAGCATTTCCAAACTCATCAATTCACTTATTTAACCTTTCACTTTATATTATTTTAGTCAAATAAAATAGTAAAGAATCAAAACAGATTTCCCGCAAAACTGAAATAAATAATTTATATTTAGAATTGATTCGTTTTTTATTTAATCGGATAACAATGGGAACGGAAATATTTTATATAACAGGATTTATGACGAGCGGGAAAAGCACAATTGGTCCAATATTAGCAAATGTACTGGGATGGAATTTCTTCGATCTAGACAAAGTAATAGAGAACGAATTCGGAAGATCAATAGTTGAAATATTTTCCGATAAAGGAGAAGAAGAATTTAGAAACTTAGAGAAATACCACATCAGGCAAATCGCTTTGAATAAATATGTTATTGTGGCTTTGGGCGGAGGGACAATTGCCAATGAAGAGAACTTGGCGCTTATAAAAAATACAGGGAAACTAATTTATCTCCGTGCTTCCCCGGATATTATTTATAAAAGAATTAAAAATAAAATAGACCGACCGTTGTTTAGAGATATGGTTCTTTCGGAAAGCAGTCCGGAAGATTTTATAATTAGAATAAAAAGTCTCCTTGATAAAAGAGAAAAATATTACGAGCAAGCAGATATTACAATCGACACCAGCGAGCAGCCGATTGGCAGAACGGTAGATAAAATTGCAAAAATAGTTTTCAGGTTTATACATGATTAAAATAAAAATAAATTTACCCAAAAAAACATACTCGTTTTATCTTGGAGAAAATATTTTTGATAAACTCGATGCGTTTGTTAATAAGAATTATCCTGCGCATTCTGTTTTTATTGTTGTAGATAAAACTGTTCACAAACTCTATAAATCAAAAGTTGAGAGTTTCCTTAAATCTATTAAAAATAAATCAAACAAATTTATTCTTACTCCAAACGAGAAAAATAAATCATACGAATCATTAAAGAATATTCACTCCTCGCTTATAAAAAATAATTTTGGACGAGATACTCTTCTAGCTGCAATTGGCGGTGGAATTACAGGAGATCTTGCCGGTTTTGCAGCAGCTACATTTATGCGGGGCATTCCCTTTGTCCAAGTACCAACCACACTACTTGCAATGGTTGATAGTTCGGTAGGTGGGAAAACCGGAATAAACTTTAATAACACAAAAAATATAGTCGGTGCATTTTATCAACCGGATTTTATTTACGCCGATATTTCTTTTCTTAATACCTTACCAAAAAAAGAATTTATCTGCGGATTAGGTGAAATTGTAAAATATGCTTTCCTGACCGATAATAATTTCTTCAATTTTCTTTTACGCAATTTTGAAAAAGTTATAGACAATGATAATAAGGTGTTGAACAGACTAATCAAGAACTCCGTTATGTACAAAGGCTCTGTTGTTTCGGAGGATGAAAAAGAAAGCGGCCTGCGCAAAGTATTAAATTTAGGACACACTTTCGCGCATGCTCTGGAAGCAGAACAAGACCATAAGATTAAACACGGAGAAGCTGTTATATTCGGCTTGACTTGTGCATTATTTACTTCAAAAGAAATTGGAATTCTTACTCCAAATAAATTTGAGAAATATTTTAATCTAATACATAATTTCAAAGATTTAATAACTATTAATAATTTCGACAAGAGAAAGCTTTACAATATTATGCTGCGGGATAAGAAAAACCTACAGGGAAAAGTAAAGTTTGTTTTACTAAGCGGGATCGGGAACATATTATTGAATGTTGAAGTTGATAAAAAAGTAGTATACTCTTCACTTGAAGCAGCTAGAGAATATTTTCAGAAAAACAAATGATTAAATCTTTATTTGCACTTGTTATTCTGTTTACTTCCATATTTTATGCCCAAATCAACCATGAAACGCGTGCTGTATGGATTGCGACTAACTTCCGTCTTGATTGGCCTCCTCAAACGTCAAATCCGGATTCTCAAATTTGGGCACTGACAGAGATGTTCGATTCAGTTAGAAGCAAAAACCTAAATACCGTATATTTCCAAGTACGAGGGAACGGATCGGTTATGTTTAATTCATCTTATGAACCCTATTCAATTTATTTAACCGGTGACGCCCATCGTAAGCCGACATACGATCCTTTAAAACTAGCAATTAAATTAGCACATGAAAGAAACTTGGAAATTCATGCATGGCTAAATGTAATGAGATGCTTCAGTGGATCTGAGAATAAAATTTTACAAAGCGGTAAACAGCTGCTAAATGCACACCCGGAATGGATAAGAAAATATTACAAAGACGGTAAAATATCTTATTGGCTTGATCCCGGTTTACCGGAAGTTAGAAATTATTTAACAAATTTAATTATTGAGTTAGTACAAAATTACGATATTGACGGTATTCAATTAGACTTTATGCGTTATCCGGGTAAAAATTTTAACGACTTCAATACTTACCGAAAGTATGAAAACGGATTAGATTTAGATGACTGGCGAAGAGGAAATATTACAGCATTTTTATCTCAACTATACTCATCTGTAAAGAAAATAAAACCGTATCTAAAAGTAGGCGTAACACCAATAGGAATATATAAAAATAGTACGGATGCTAAGGGCTGGGAAGGATTTTCGGAAGTTTATCAGGATTCCAAAACTTGGTTAAAAAATAAAATTGTCGATTACCTTGCTCCCCAAATTTATTGGGACCTGAATAATAATCCCAAATTTTTGACTTTAGCTAAAATATGGAAGAGTATATCAAACAACCAGAATATTGTTTTAGGTATTGCAGCATATAAAAATAATGTTAAAAGCGAAATACCGGAAATGATTGGTTACTCTAAGAAATTAAATACAGCAGGCATTGCTTTTTTCCGTTATGAAAATATTAAGAATTATAATTTCACTGATTTTAATCATTTGGCTTTCCCGGCACAAATGAGCTGGTTAACACTGCCTGAAACTAAACTTCCAAGAATATTTCTGAATTATAAAATATTACCTGGCAATACTTTTAGATTACAATTTTCTTGGACTCCATATTTCACAAATAAAAATAAACACATTTTCAGAGGCTTTATCTTATCTGAAAACACGGGGAAGAATAAAAAATTTATTGATACGCCGATTGCTCCAGACGCCTCAACAACTATTGTCTCAATACCTCAACCTAATAAGATTAATTATAACTTCAAACTAAACATAATAAATAAACTTTGGGATTTTAAAGAAGTTAGCAAGAATAAAGTTATACAATATAAACCCTTAGCCGTTCTGGCTAATAATCCCAAACCAATATTTAAGCCTGTATTGTTAAAAGGGGAAAAAGCTTCTAAGGTAATTTTAGCATCAGGCATTTCAGACACAGTTAAGATAGTTTCGATAGATAATAACAAGATTAAAGATGTATTTGTGCAGGAACTATCGAAGGGAATAAATATAATTGAGATTAAAAAAAATAATATTGAGTATCTGCAGATATTAACAAATGCGTTGAACAAAAAATATGAATTGAAATTAAAATACTAATTATTTAACAAAGGTTTCAAATACTTTCCGGTAAATGATTTTTTACTAATTACAATTTCTTCCGGAGTACCGCTTGCAACAACTTCACCGCCCCTTTTTCCGGCTTCCGGTCCAAGATCAATTATATAATCGGCACATTTAATGATATCCAAATTGTGTTCGATTATTACAATTGAATTACCGGAATCCAACAAAGCATTAAAACAATTTATCAATTTGCTTATATCATCAAAATGCAGACCTGTAGTCGGTTCATCAAAAATGAATAGAATATTCTTATTTTTTTTACTTGCAGTTAAGTGTCTTGCAAGTTTAATTCTTTGCGCTTCTCCTCCCGAAAGTGTATTTGACGGTTGACCAAGATGAACATATCCCATTCCTACATCTGCCAATACTTTAAGATATTTTAATATTTGCACGTTACTTTCAAAAAACTTAATTGCTTCGTCAACGGTCATATTTAATACATCAACAATATTTTTCCCTCTATATGTAATGTCTCTAATTTCCTTTTTATACCGTGTTCCTTTGCAATCTTCACATTCTAAATATAAATCGGCTAAAAATTGCATATCAATTTTAACAAATCCTTCCCCTTTGCATGTTTCGCATCTTCCGCCAGGAACATTGAAAGAGAAGTAACCGGGTTTATACCCTTTTATTCTTGCTTGTGGAGTTCGTGAAAATAATTCCCTAATAGCTTCAAACCCTTTTACGTAACTAATAGGATTTGACCTAGGTGATTTTCCTATTGGTGATTGGTCAACTATTTCAATTCCGTCAATAAAACTTACACCTTCAATAGAGTCGAATTTACCTACTTTTTTTGCACCAAGACCGGTCATT
The DNA here is from genome assembly GCA_965554225.1 of uncultured bacterium. GTDB lineage: Bacteria > Bacteroidota > Ignavibacteria > Ignavibacteriales > Melioribacteraceae > BMS3ABIN04. The sequence goes on from CBEVZC010000006.1 coordinate 24,817, forward strand.
TTTGCAATTCCGCCATAAAGAACATCGTGAACTAATGTACTTTTACCTGAGCCGCTTACTCCGGTAATTGCAACAAATTTATGTAGCGGAATTTCAACATTAATATCTTTAAGATTATTTTCGCTCGCACCGAATATTTTAATTGCTTTTGTTTTCTTAGTATTTCTTTTAACAGGAACTTCAATTTTTTTCATTCCTGATAAATATTTCCCGGTAAGTGAATTCTTAGAATTTAATATCTCATCCAAAGTTCCGTAAGCAATTATTTCGCCTCCGTTTTCCCCTGCATACGGTCCCATATCGGCTATTAGATCAGCTTCTCTAATCATTTCAGAGTCGTGCTCTACTACCAATACAGTGTTTCCGATATCCCTTAAAGATTTCAAAATTTTGATCAGTTTTTTATTATCGCGCGGATGCAAACCAATACTCGGTTCATCTAATACGTAAAGCGTTCCCATCAGTGCAGATCCAAGAGAAGTAGCCAGGTTTATTCTTTGACTTTCGCCGCCGGAAAGTGTGTTACTAAGACGTTCTAAAGTTAAATATCCCAAACCAACATTGTTAAGAAAAGATAACCGTTTACGGATTTCTTTAAGAATATTTGATACAATTTTCAGTTCGTAATCAGTAAGATGGATATTATGAAAAAATTCATCTGCCTCTTCAATAGTAAGTTGAACAAGATCAAAAATTGATTTATCATTTATTTTAACTTGCAGCGATTCTCTTCTTAATCTCGAACCTTTACATGCAGTGCAAGTTGTATAGCCCCGGTATTTACTCAACAAAATACGTATATGCATTTTATAAGTTTTTTGTTCAAGTTTTTTAAAATAACCGTCAATTCCTAAAAAACCGTTAAACCCTTCTTTTATTAATTTTACATGCTCATCCGTAAGTTTATTAAAAGGAACATTTAGCGGAATTTTTTTATCTTTTGCTACACGAACCAAATCTCGCAAATACCTGCTGAACTTTACCGTACGCCAAGGTGCAATTGCTCCTTCTATTAAAGACAATTTGGGATTAGGTACAACTAAATTCATATCGTAACCAATTGTTCTGCCAAAACCTTGACAAACCGGACATGCACCAAAAGGGTTGTTGAATGAGAAAAATCTCGGTTCAGGTTCTTCGTATTTTATTCCGCAGCATTCAAATAAATTATTAAAAGATTTTACTGTACCTGTTTCAGCATCTATTATTGCGAGTTTGCTTTCTCCTTCTTTAAAAGTTACCTCTAAAGAATCTGCAAATGCACTGCGCATATTTCCCTTCTTAATCTTAAAGCGATCTATAACTGCAAATAAATTCTTTTTTGAACGAGGTAGAGTTTTCGATTCATTCAGGTCAATTATCTTTCCATTGTTAAATATTCTAAAGAAACCTCTTTGTTTCAAGTAATTAAGCTCTTCTTTTATGGTTCTTCCACTATGAAGATGAATTGGAAAACCAAGGTAATATTTTTTTCCCTCTTCCTGCTCTTCTAACCAGTTTGAAACCGTAGAAACGGTATCCTTTTTTACTTCATTACCACAGCTAAAACAGATGGTTTTCCCAATTCTGGCAAATAACAACTTAAGATAATCATATATTTCAGTACTGGTACCTACTGTTGAACGAGGGTTTTTTGATCCGGCTTTTTGTTCAATAGCAACAGCCGGAGAAATACCGTAAATGAAATCAACGTCAGGTTTATTAATTCTGTCCAAGAATTGTCGTGCATAAGATGAAAGACTTTCTACAAAGCGTCTTTGTCCTTCAGCATAAAGCGTATCAAAAACGAAAGAAGATTTACCGCTTCCGCTAACACCGGTAAAAACTACTAATTTATTACGGGGAATTTCCAGATCAATATTTTTAAGATTATGCTCTCTAGCGCCCTTAATTATTATTTTATCTTTTGAATCTATTTTTGGCATTTTGAATTTTTGAAAGTGAAAATTTTTAAAATAATAAAAAATCTTCTTAATGCAGAATAATTTTACAAATTAATTTTATGAAAGTCATTTATAGTAAGTGAAAGGTTATAAAATTATCACTAGAAAACTAAATTGAAAACAGAAAAGTAAAAAATATTGAATTAAAGATTCTTATTTGTTGTATTTAGCTTTATAAAAAGAAAATTTTTAAAACTATCAAAAACGTGTTTATGATAACTGTAAAAAGCTAAATTATCAATTATCCGTTTTTAATTGTCCGTTCCCAGTTGTTCCCTGTCTTTTCATATCACTAATCTTTTGTTCTAACTCTTTTAACTCTTTTATTCTTGAGTCTAAATTTTCTTCCTGCTGTTTTAATTTTTCTAGTTTATCATTAATTTCTTTTTCGTATTTTGATTTATCCCAGTAACCTCTTTCTTCAAAATAACTCTTGAACAGCCAATTATGTTTTAGAGCTTCCATGTTTTCAACAAAATATTCCGTACCTTCTCTTGCATCACGAGTCGTTTTTACTAAATTGCTAATTACAGTTGCCATAGAGTCGTAAGCACTTCTATCCGATATTAAAGCACCGAGGACACCTTCCCCATTTTTAACCCGAGCTAATAAATTGCGTATTTCCATTGCCGAGCTATCTACATTTGCAAAGATACTATTAGTTTCGTTAGCCATTTTAATAACAATTCCGGAAACATTATCTAGCTGCTTAGTTAAGGAATTTAATGTAGAATCCGCCGATTTCATTATTGCAACACTATTCGTGTAAAGTTTATCATCATTAACTATTTTGCCTATTGTTCCGTTACCATTATTAATTTTATTTACAATATCGGCAAAATCTTTTGTAATATTTTTTGTGTAAGCCATTATGCCCTGTGTTTCTTCGATAATCTTTTTCATACTAACAGTCGGCTTGGCTTGTATAAGTCCGTTATTTTCAACAATAGCTACGTTCGGAGAACCCGGAGAAATCGAAACAATTTTACTACCAATTAGTCCTTCCGTTTCAATTGAAGCTTTGCTATCGAGTCTTATGAATTTTTTAAGTTCTTTACCAATTCTCATTTTAACGGCAACTCTGTTTGTTGAATCGCCTAATAACTTAATTTCGCTAACGCTTCCAACGCTAATACCGCTTAGCCGCACAGAAGCACCTGTCTTTAAACCCTGCACATCATCAAAATATGTATTGATATAATAGCTCTTAACAAAAAGCGAACTTTTATCCCCAATTAAAAAAATTGCAAGGACAAGCAAAACTGTTCCTAAAAAGACAAATAAACCTAACCTTGCTCCTTCAAGCTGTTTAAACATCGTACTTTCCTTAAGATTTTATTAAATCCGTACTAAAAAAATTTTGAAGGAATTTATCTCTTGAGTGTACTAATTCATCAAGAGTCCCTTCATAAGCAATCTTACCGTCTTTCAAAAAGATTGCACGGTCTGCAATAATTTTTGCACAAACCAAATCATGTGTAACTACAATTGAAGTCATATTTAAATCTTTCTGCAATGAAATTATAAGTTCACTAATATCTTTTGAAGATATAGGGTCTAACCCCGTAGTCGGTTCATCATAAAACATAATATCCGGCTCAGTTATTATTGCTCTAGCTAATCCAATGCGCTTTTTCATTCCACCTGAAAGCTCCGAAGGCATCTTATCTATTGCATCTTCCAAACCAACCAGATTTAAAGTACGGTGAACTTTTTCATCAATTTCTTCAGGTGTGTTTTTTTTCCTTTTTATTAATGTGAATTCTAAATTTTCACGAACTGACATGGAATCATAAAGGGCGGCACCCTGGAACAGAAAGCTTGTGTGCCTTCTTATTTTGTTTAATTCATTTACATTTAACTTTAATATGTTTTTATTCTTTATAAATATTTCACCTTCATCGGGTTCCAACAGTCCTATTATACACTTAAGCAGAACGCTTTTACCCGTTCCGCTGCGACCAAACACAACAAGATTTTCCCCTTCTTTTACGTTTAACGAAACATGATCGAGAACAGTAAAGTCATCAAACCGTTTAGTTAAATCCTTTATTTTTATAATATCTAAAGCGGCCATATCATCAGCGATAATTTTACTAGAATAGTATCAAAAATCAAAATAAGTAACGAAGCAACAACAACGGAAGTAGTAGAAGCCCTGCCGACGCCTTCCGTTCCTCCTGTAGTTGTATAACCTTTATAAGAACCTACGATACCAACAATATATCCGAAGACAAATGTTTTTGCAATTCCGGGAATAAAATCTCTAAATTCAACTGATTGAACAACAGCATTTTTATAATATTCAAAACTCATACCCTGTGTTAGCACAATTGCAAAGTAACTCCCGAAAAGAGCAATAAATATTACATAAACAGTTAATAAGGGAAGTATGAACGTAGTTGCAACTACCCGCGTAACTACTAAAAAGTTAAACGGATTAATACCCGAAACCTCCATAGCATCTATTTGTTCGGTAACTCTCATGGAACCAAGTTCGGCACCTATTCCCGAACTTACTCTCCCGGCAAATATTAAAGCGGTTATAACAGGACCTAATTCACGTACGACGGAAACAGCAACTGCACCGGGTAAAAAATCGGAAGCACCGAATCTGGCAAAAACCGGTTGACTCTGCATAGCAAGGACAAGTCCGATTAATAATCCCGTTATACTAACTATCGGAAAAGTTTTTATTCCCAACTCATTCATTTGTTTCTTTACTTCTTTCACTTCATAAGGCGGAAGAAATAAATCTTTGAAAAATTGGATATTAAAAACCGTTATACCGGTTAAGGTGGCAAAGAAATTATAAATAATTTCCGAAGTAGAAAGCCTTCTTTTTGAAAAATGATGCGGTAATTTCATATAAAACTATTAATTATAAAGTTCTAATATAATATTAAATGTGATATAAAAGAAAATAATAACCGGCATTTTAAAATGCATTTATAATATGATTAATAACCGGTTTGTAACCTTTTCGATTCAGGATTGCAATAACATCAATTCTACAAACAGTATTTGTAATTTCTTTTTCATACAAATAACCTTCACTTATTTTTTTTATCTGCCTCTGTTTATTTTTTGTAACTGCTAATTCCGGCGGCCCGAATTCCAAACTCTCTCGTGTTTTTACCTCTACAAAAACTAAAATGTCTCCGTCCTTTGCAACTATATCAATTTCGCCATGCCCAAATCTATAATTTCGTTCGACGATTCTATAGCCTTTCTTAACCAGAAACTTACATGCTAAATCTTCGCCGTAATTGCCGAATGATTTTCTATATTTGCTCATTTTTACTTCTTTACTTTAACTAATTTTTTATTCGAATTCAGTATTCAACTTACTATTCTACTTAAAAAAGTTTTTCTGTGCAGCGGAGTTAAGCCGTATTTTCTAATAGCATCAATATGCTGTTTAGTTCCATAACCTTTGTTTTTCTCCCATAAATAATTTGGGTAATCTTTTGCAGCTTTAACCATTAAGCGGTCTCGTGTAACTTTTGCTATTATAGATGCGGCAGCAATTGAAAATGATTTGCCGTCTCCTTTAACAATTGCTTTACAAGGTATATCCGAATCAAAGACTTTGTTACCGTCAATAAGAATAAGCTGCGGTTCCATATTTAAATTCTGCACGGCAATTTTCATTGCTTTCAAAGCCGCCTGCAAAATATTTATTTTATCAATTTCTTTCTGATTAACAACACCAATTCCGAAACTCAACGCTTGATCTGCAATCAGTCCGAAGAGTTCTTCCCTTTTCTTTCCGGTTAATTTTTTAGAATCGTTTATACCGTCAATAACCGTTTCACTATCAAAAATTACTGCTGCAGCAACAACTGGTCCGGCTAGGGGTCCTCGACCGGCTTCATCAACACCGGCTATTTTATTTATACTTTTGCTAAGATATTTTCTGTCAAAATTTTTCATAAAAATATTATTATTGTATAATCAAAAGCTTCCTATAAAAATTGATATAAGACCAAGAATCATATTCAATTTTAGCAAACTGCTCATTCTTTTAAGATTCTGCATAGAAAAATTATTCTTAATTTCCCTAATGAAATAAACAAAAAGTACATTAACAACAATCATAACTATTATAAAATATTCAATATTATAAATTTTAAGAAAAAATGGGAAAGTAGTTAGTACAATCAATAATACGGTAAGAGTTATAAGAATAAAAATTACTTTCTCGGTTTTATATTTTTGCGGAAGTGTAATAACACCAGCCATTTTATCACCTTTAACATCTTCGGCATCTTTAACAATTTCTCTTATTAAATTTACAAAAAACGCAAATAGAGCCGGAAATATGCCGGCTTGCCAATTACCCACCGCTACACCGCCGAAAATAAATGCTAGCCCGGTAAAAAAGGCAACAGTAAGATTCCCCATCAATATTATTTTTTTTAATTTGTATGAATATAGAAACAGCATTAAGCAGGCAAAAACGACAATTAGAAATGCAGATAAATTTATTTCTGCAGAAAGAAGTAAAGCGATAATAGAAAATAATACATAAAGCAGCAAAGCTGAATTTGGACTCAATTTACCTGCAGGTAATACTCTCTCCGGTTTATTTATTCTATCTATTTCAGCATCAAAATAATCATTGATAATATTCCCCGCAGCTATTACAAACATACCTGATACAGCAGCAAGCCAAATATTTTCGTTCAAACTTTTGGGAACCGAACAAATAATACCTGCTAATACAATGGTAATAAAAGTTATTACAACATTTACAGGTCTGGATATTTCTACAATTGCAGAAAATTTATTCATCTTGTCGGGTGAAATAAGAATATTATAAAAATATTAAATCTATTATATATGAATTTTGTAAACTTAATAAAATTATAGTTTTTTAAGTGCGGATATTTCTAAAAATCGTTTATAATTCCAAAATGAATTAGTCCTTTATTAAGTGCAGCTCCTTCGGGAATTGCATAACTGACGGTGAAAATACCCAGTGAAGTTCCAAAACTAAAGCCTACTCCGTAACTTGTAATAAAATCGGAGACGGTAGGCAGCTTATTCTTTTTATCTTCATTTCTTAAATAATATCCGGTATCAAAAAACGCAAAAGTATAAGTATCGGCAGATAACAAATATCTGTATTCAAAGTTCGACCAAAATATTCTGTTACCGAGAAATTGGCGTTCCCTATAACCGCGGACAGATTTTGTACCGCCCAACTTAAAAAGATCGCTAATCTCAAATAGGTCTCCTCTTAATTCTTTTCCGTGGAGCGAAATAGATGTAACTTGTCTGTTAAAAATTTCATAAAAAAAACTAAAATCCAGAAACAAACGCTGTAATTTAATATCTGTTTTTGTATCAGCGGAAATGAACCGCTTTGGTCCGTCTATCTTTTTAGAAATAAATTGATAACTGTTCAGGAAAAACACTCCACTCGTTGGAATGCTGATATTATTTCTTGTATCAATTTTTAAATTTAATCCTGATGAAAAGGAAGTAGAATTGAAAACCGTGAATCTCAACGAATCGGAAATTGAAGGGATTGTACTTTCCGAAGAAAATAAAACGGAAGCCGAGATTGTTTCGGTAGCAAGGAATTCAAGTGCACCGAATAATTTTCTCTGGACGTAAGTTGTGTCTTGTTTTCGTTGGAACAGAGATAGTTTAAGATTAAATGGATAATTAAATAGCCATGGCTCTAAATATTTTAATTCAAGTTCTTGGGTATTCCTATCCTCCTGCTGCCAGCGGATAGCGGCTGCTCTTCCGGTTCCGAATAAATTATTCAGACTAATATTTACAAATCCAGTGAAATACCCTTTTGCGCTATTTGAACTTGACGGGACATATCCTATAATTCCATCGAAATTATTTGTCTGTTTTTCTTCGATTTTTATCTGCAAAATTCCTTCATTATTTGAGTTTAAGTAATATTGAGGTTTATCAACCGCTTTAAAAAAACGAAGTCTATTTAAACGTTCGGAAATTTTATTAATTACCTGCTCGGAATATAATTCGTTAATATTTATTCGTGCAGTTCTTAAAATAACGCCGGATTTTGTTTTATCATTTCCTACTATTTCAATTTTATTTATTCTGCACAATTGATTCTTTTTCAAAGTCAAATAGATATCCGCTTTGTGAATTGGTTCTAAAGAGTCAGTAAAAAACTTAACCGAGCTTATTTTAACAACGGCAAACGGGTAGCCGTTATTTTCGTAATAATTCAGAAGATCATTTATCTTTGCCTCGATAAAATACTTATCGAAAATTTTTCCTTTTGTATTTTTAAAATATTTGTTAATTATTAAAGAATCATTTTTAACATTTTCAAATATCAATCTGTTGATAAAAGTCGGGTCCCCTTCCGATAAATCAACAACTAATTCTGTATGAAGCGAATCGTTTTCTTGTTTAACTGAAATTTTATTTAGTAAGAAATTGTAATACCCGTTTCCCGTTAAACCTGTTTCTATTCTCTGCTTAACGGTATCTTTTAATCCGGTAAATACTTTTGAGCCAATCGGAATTTTTAACCACTCCAAATATTGCGCTTTATCAAATGTATTATTGCCTTTAATATTAATTGAACTTATGGTTTGAGAATAAGTAACAGGAATACTCAGAAGAAAAAAGAAAAACGTAAGATATTTAAATAGTCGGTGAGTCATCTATTAGTTTCATTTTTTTACCGATAGGAGAAACTTTGATTTGGTTGATAACTTTTTCAGTCTCTTCAAAAGTAGAATCGCAGACTTCCCATTTAGTTGCATTTGCGGCACCTAATGCCGATGCAAATTTAGTGAAGTCTTCAAATACCAATGCTTTTTCAAGACCGTAAGCAATTCCCGCAACAAATGCATCGCTGCTTCCGGTGGAATCTATTTGGTTAACAACGGCATTCGTTATTTTATAGTGAAAATTAAACTTTGCCGCATAACCGTTATTTTCACCGTCTGTAATGAAACTGAGCTTTATACCTTTAGAATAAAGGTAATCCATGAATTCTTCTTTTAATTTTACATTCGACAAACTGACGTCCAACGAGTTTTCAATTTCCGATACATTCCCGTGAAATACATCGGGACCTTTCTCCAAACAATTTTTAAGATGATTTCCATAAGTATCAAGGATACAGAATTTATCGTACTTACGGGCAAGTTCAATACCCGCCGGAAAAATTTGATCAGTAAATTTGTTAGGCGAGCTTCCGGAAAATACAACAATTGAATTATTCTTTATTATTTTTTCCAGTTTTTGAATAAAATCTTTTGCTTCTTTTTGGGTGATTTCTGAATTGGGAGAAAAGAAAGTTGTAAGCCGGTTTGCTTTTTCTTCAATAGCCAATGCGGCAAAGCGAGTTTCACTTTTTGAAGAAACAATTGCGTGATTAATATTTTCCGTTTCTAAAATGCTCCTCAGTTTTTTACCATTACCGCCTCCAAGGAAAGTTAATGTAAGATTCTGTATTCCCAACTTATTCAGTTGTCTGCTTACGTTTATTCCTTTTCCGCCGGCAGTATAAATCATTTTTAAACTTCTATTCCCATTACCGACCGTAATTTTTTTAAAAAATAATCTTTTTTCTAACAGAGGATTTAATGTAACTGTTAAAACCATATTTTAACCACTTATTGCTTTAGAATTATTATTTAACAGCATTTACAATTAATAGAAATGCAAAAAGAATGTAAACGATATTTGACAACATTTTAAAAATTAAATATAAAAAACCATAGAAAGATTTTAAGGGCGGTACCTATACCAATTACCAAAAACGGGATTCAGCAATCTGTAGTCTCCAAAATTGGTCTGATCAACAAAAATAAATGTCTTCCCTATGTTGTAATATGCCCAAATTTCGTATGGTTTGGAATCTATGGCAACGGGACGCCTTTCAACTTGGTCGGGAGGTCCGAGTGTAATATAGATCATTCCCATATCGGTCTTCCAGCCGTCGTAATAACTTCTAAAATGCCTATTTGCATAAGAAACTCGTCTGTAATATTCATCTAAAATTTCATTCTCTACCGTATTTGGTGAAGGATCTTTCTTCTTCCAATATGCCAAAAACCTTTTTAACTTTTCTTTATACGTCGGTGCATCTTTTATATCTGAGATTTCGGAAGGATTCGCGATGTAAACCATCTCTTCAACTGCATCATCCAAGTTGGTTATTGTTCTTGGATAACCATAAATTTTTGAGTTAAATCTTTTTCCAATCCCTTTTAACTTTTCGCCTTCTTTATCATAAAGCTGGACTAATAAATCATATTTTCCTAATTCAAAAGTTTGATTTTGAAATTTTTGATAAATAACATTTTTACCTTTGTTTAGGGTTAACCCGGAAGTTTTTTTAGCGCTTTGCTCCCCTTTAGTTTTTCTTATTATATAAACAGCTTTTATACTGTCAACTTTATCTGAATAGACTTCGAAAAAGAAATATAACGACGAATCCTTGGATGTAACTGTATTTGCAATGTTGGGAATTATTTGTTCCTTATCGCCGACCTTAATAATTTTAGAAATTAAAAGTATATCACTTAAGTCTAAGCTGTCAGAAAAATCCAGGACTTTTGTCTTAGTTTTAATCTGATAAGATTTTCTCGACTCTAAGTCTTCCAGACTTATTGAAACTGTATATTCTGCTGGTTCCAGAAAAAATGTTTTATAACTCAAATTAGAACTTGTTTTTGAGGAAGTTATCTTAAAATTGGGCGTTACTACTTTCTCTTTCCACATTCTTTCAGAAACGATTTCGTCATCATTTTTATAAAATGTAGCAGTAAGATTATACTCGGATTTATACTCATTATTATATTTCACAAATTGAATGTTTGAATACGGAACTGAAACAAACATTTCAACTTTTGATTTTTCCGGTGAATCTCCTTTATAATTTACAATTTCAAAATAAAATCTCGGTCCGTATAAAAAAGTATTCCCTCTTCCGGAACTTTCTACTTGTGCAGATAAAAGAGAGCTAAAAATCAAAAATAATATAGCTAGTTTTTTCATGTTAATTATTTCCTATTCTAAAAATTAATTCTGCCGTATAAATCATACTCATTGGCATCATAAATTTCAACAGAATAAAATTCCCCTAAAGTCATTTCTATATTTTCTTTCGATATTAAAATTTCTCCGTCAACCTCCGGTGCATCTCTTTCACTTCTTCCAATGTAATAATTATCGCGTATATCATCAATTATAATTTTTAATTTTTTATTTAAATACGACTTATTTTTCTTATACGAAATTTTACTCTGCAATTCCATCAGAGTAGAAAATCTTTCCTCTTTTAATTCTTCACTAACCGGATCGCCAAGTATAAAACTCGGAGTGTTATCTTCCTTCGAATACTTAAATATTCCTACTCTATCGAATTTTGTTTCCTCTATAAAATTATACAACTCATTGAACTCTTTTGCTCCTTCTACAGGATAACCGGTAATAAACGTTGTACGGATTGTTAAATTTTCTATTTTATTTTTCAATTGATTCATTAGTTCAATAGTTCGTCCTTTAGATATTCCGCGCCTCATTGACTTTAATACCTTATCGGAAATATGCTGAAGAGGAATATCGATATATTTACAGACCTTAGGATTACTATTTATTTCTTTCATAACATCCAGCGGAAAATGAGACGGGTATGCATATAAAAGTCTAATCCACTTAATTCCATCAATCTCACTTAGTTTATTCAGCAATTCGGCTAATACTCTTTTACCGTAAAGATCCTTTCCATAGTCGGTTGTATCCTGACCAATAATAATTAATTCTTTAACTCCTTTATTTGCAAGGCTTGAAGCTTCGTTAATCAAATCGTCCATTGGTTTTGAATGATGTTTCCCACGCATTAATGGAATAGCACAAAACGAACAGGGATTATCGCATCCCTCGGAAATTTTCAAATAAGCATAATGCTTTGGTGTTGTAATAATTCTTTCACCCAAAAGATTTTCTTTAAGATTAGAATTAAATTCCCGTAAAATACCCGAGTAATCTTCAGTACCGAGAAATGCATCTACTTCGTTCATTTCTTTTTCCAATTCAGCCTTGTACCTTGCGGAAAGGCAGCCGGCAACTATTATTTTTTTAATTTTCTTTTGTTTTTTCAACTCAATTGCATTCAAAATGGTATTGATAGATTCTTCCTTGGCATCTTCAATAAATCCACAGGTATTTATTATAACTGCTTCGGCTTCATCCGAACTGTTAACCAAATTAAAATCATTTACTTTTAATTGCTGCATTAATCGTTCGGAATCAACTGTATTTTTTGCACAACCGAGCGTAATTACTTCTATGTTATTTTTTTTCTTTTTCATGTATTATTAGTTCAAGAGAATTTGCAAATAGTGTTTTTTGTAAGTCTGAATATAATAAAAAACCAACCATTTTTATTGTAACAAAGGAATAAAATTAATGATTATGAAGACCATTTTTTCATTCAGATAAACTTGGTAAATGGAACAAACTTAATTTTTTTTGATAAGAAGTTAATTATTTCCCTTCCTAAAAATTTATTTATTACCTAAAAAACTAAAACGGAACCACAAAATATGAAAAGTACTGAATTCGCATCAAACTATTTACAAAAAACCTTTTATGTTGAAGAATTATTAGTTCGATGGAATAATTTTACAGAAATACTATAGACAGAAGGGAGAATTTGCGTAAAAAGGGCGTACTTTACTCTGGTAATAAGATTTCCAATTTTCTGATGCTGATATTTGCTGTTTAGATAAGTTCACAGAAGTATTCCCAATGCTCTCGGAAATACCACGATTCGTAGATCTTCATTCTGTTTATTCCGGCAAAACTTGATAAGAATACAATTAGCATTATCTGTGTGTTACTATATTTTGTTGAGTTGTATTTTACCGTCGGGGAAAGGCTGTTAAACTCTTTAATACTTAATAATAAGTTTGCATAAAATAATAACAATTTCTATATTGATATATAGAAATGTATCAATATATCAAATTGGGAAAAGAAATGGTTTTGGATGATAAAAAAATAATAAAGATTGCAAAAGCGTTAGCCGATGAAAACCGTTATAAAATCTTCAAAACTATTGCGGATAAAGGCGAAATTGTTTGTAAGGAAATCACTAATTTATTCCCACTTTCTCAACCTACAATTTCGCACCATTTAAAAATTCTAACGGAAAGCGAGCTTGTAAATGTTAGGAAAGAAGGACAATGGGGATATTTTTCTATAAATAAAGAAACACTTAAAGCTTACAAAGCTACTTTAATTTAAGGTAGTTGTTTTTTTAAAATAAAAACTACAATCGCATTTATTTGGGAAAAAATACCGGTTAATAGATTTCAGCATTTGCAATTGCTTTTAGTGAAACACAATGAACATTCCAAGAAGTTATGTGAATAGTTGCTTATGATAAAGGCACAAATATTAAAAAAAGATTATATAACATCTAAATTTTCATTAACAAATAGTAAGGAGAAGTACAATGAAACATATACCATTAATCGGCCGTTTTTTTTATGCTTTTATATGTTCAAAAAGGATATTTCAATAAATTTATCTGATTATGAAAGCTCATGTTTAACTAAAAAGTAAATCAATAATGCTAAATATTGGTGATAAAATTCCAAATTTTGAATTGAAGGATCAAAATGGAAATGATTTCGAACTTAAGGATTATCTCGAGAAGGGCAAAATTATTTTATATTTTTATCCGAAAGATGAAACAATAGGATGTACAAAGGAAGCTTGTGCCTTTAGAGATAGATACGAATATTTTACAGATGCAGGCGCAAAGGTAATTGGTATTAGCTCGGATAGTATAAAATCGCATAAACAATTCGCCGAAAAATACAATTTGCCTTTTACTTTGCTGAGCGATAAGGGAAGTAAAGTAAGAAAACTATTTAAGGTTCCGAAAACACTTGGTATACTGCCTGGTCGGACAACTTTTGTTTTAAATAAGGACGGAATTGTGATATATGCTTTTAATTCACAATTCAGATTTAGTGAACATATAAAAAATGCATTAAAAATAATCAGGGAGAACAAAAATGAACGATAAAGTATTCCCTACTGCAAAATGGGAAAGATTTATCAGCAAAGAGCGTCAGGAAGAACAAAGCGTTAATAAGTTTTTAAAACTTACTCAACCTAAGAGTGATGAAGTCTGGGCTGATATTGGCTGCGGTCCCGGATATTTTACTATACCTCTTGCGCAAAAAGTAAAAAAAGTTTTAGCCGTAGATGTTAAAGAACAGATGCTGAATATATGCAAAAAAAGAGCAGATGATATAAATCTTCACAACATTGAATATTTACAATCAAATGGCAAATTAATAAACTATCAATTCAATTTTTTCGACAAAATATTAATTGCCAATGTTCTGCATGAATTTGATGACAGACAGAAAGCTTTAATGGAAATGAATAGGCTTTTACGCACAAATGGCTATGTATTTGTAATTGATTGGAAATATGAGGATATTAATTCCGGACCTCCTTTGGAGCATAGGTTGCCGATGCAAAAAGTTATTAATGATTTTCTTGCCAATGGATTTAATTTGTTACATAATTGGGAAGTTTACGAACAATTTTACTTCCTGAGTTTTCAAAAAATAAATGAGCTTAAATGACATGTTTTTAAAAATAATTTGAATATTAACAATTTTATAATAAATTTTTTAATACTTGAATAGCAATAATGGAGTAATAATGGAAAATACAAAAAATCTTTTTTCACCAATAAATATCGGTCGGATGAGTTTGCCGAATAGAATTTTTATGGCACCTATGACAAGATGCAGAGCCGGTGAAGGGAATGTTCCCACACCTTTAATGGCAGAATATTATTCGCAGAGAGCATCTGCAGGATTAATAATTAGTGAAGGCTCACAAGTATCGGAACAGGGTGTTGGTTATCCGGCTACACCGGGAATTTATAATGAAGAACAGGTAAAAGGTTGGAAAACTGTTACTGACGCGGTTCATAAAAAGAATGGTCATATTTTTCTGCAACTATGGCATGTAGGCAGAATTTCACATCCAAGTTTTCACAATGGTGAATTGCCTGTGGCACCTTCTGCTATTGCTCCCAAAGGTAATGTGGCAACTTATGAGGGGATGAAACCATTTGTTGCACCTCGTGCTCTTGAAACAGACGAAATGGAGCAAATTGTTGAACAATTTAAAAATGGGGCAAAAAATGCGATTGAAGCGGGTTTTGATGGTGTTGAAATCCATTCTGCAAATGGATATTTGCTCGATCAGTTTCTCCGCGACGGAACAAACAAAAGGACAGATAAATACGGAGGTTCTTTAGAAAACCGTACAAGATTACTTTTGGAAGTTATTGAAGCGATAAGCACTGTTTGTGATATAGATAAAGTTGGCGTTCGTCTTGCGCCAAGCGGAACTTTTAATGACATTTCAGACTCGAACCCAAAGAAAACTTTCGGCTATGTTGCAGAGCAATTGAACAATTTCAACTTAGCATATCTGCACATAGTTGATGCATTGGAATCTGATATTCGACACGGAGCCAATGTTGTGCCGCTTGAATATCTGCGGAATATTTATAAAGGAAAAATCATTATTTGCGGCGGTTATGATAAAGCAAGAGGCAATACAGTTATTCAAGAAGGAAATGCAGATGCAGTGGCATTTGCAAATTTATTTATTTCTAATCCGGATTTGCCTGAACGTTTTAAATCCGATGCCCCGCTTAACACTGCTGATCCATCAACTTTCTATGGTGGTAATGAAAAGGGTTATACTGATTATCCGACAATCGAAAAATGAACAACATATTTTATATTAAAAAATTAATTCCCAAATTTTTTTGGAGGTAAAATGAAACTAGCACAGAGCATACAAGAATTTCAAGAATCAATGAAAGGAATGATTCCTGATGAGGCAATGTTAAAAATGACGGCAGCAACAAAAAAACTTATTGAAACAGGGATAACGGATAGATGTTTGAAAACCGGAGACAAAATACCTTACTTTACATTACCAAATGCATTAGGTGAAGAAATTTCTATTAAAAATCTTCTTGAGAATGGCCCTGTCGTTATTAATTTTTACAGAGGAGCTTGGTGTCCTTACTGCAATCTGGAATTGGCGGCATATCAAAAAGCCTTACCGGAAATAGAAGCACTTGGGGCAAAACTAATAGCAATTTCACCAAATCTTCCGGACAAATCACTCAGTTCAATAGAAAAGCATAATTTAAAGTTTGAAGTTTTAAGTGATATAGGAAATAAAATAGCTGAAAAATTCGGACTTGTTTTTGTGGTTGATGAAGATATTCGGTCAATATATAAAAATATGGATATTGATATTCCAGGGCATAACGGTGATGAGTCCTGGAAAATTCCAATACCGGCTACTTACGTAGTCGATAAAAACGGAACAATACTCGGAGATTTTGTGGATGCGGATTACACGAAAAGGATGGAACCTTCAGACGTAATTGATATATTAAAAAAGCGAAAAAATGGAAATTAGAATAACAAATTTCAGTTTAACATCTCTGTTAGAGTTGTGTAATTAATCAATAACCAAAAATAAACTAAAGGTGTTACAATGAAAGTTACAGCAATGCAAAACGGACCACTATTAATTGAAACTACCGAAGCTACTTTAAAAAAAGGAGATAATGTGGAAAAACTGGACGGGAAAATGGTTGCTCTCTGCCGCTGCGGTCATTCGGCAAATAAACCATTTTGCGATGGTAAGCATCAAAACTCAGGATTCGAAGCCGAGGCTGTAGAAGTAGAAGTTAAATGATTAAATTACCAAATTTTATTATTCAATATTTTGTTTTGTTTGAATATAAAAGAAAAAAAGATTTCGGGACAATATAAAAGAAGAACAATATAAAGCATAATTTAGGTTGCTCCGAAAATTACTATTCTTAATACAACCACGTGTTAATATGGGAATCAAGGGTAGAACCGATTTGCCTAAACAGGTTCTCCAATATCTGTGAGAACCTGTTGGTGATTTTTATTATTCACCCGATAATTGAATTTACTTTGTTTATACAAAAATTATATAACCGTAAACTCGTTGATAATTACTAATTTTGTTTAAGTATATATTTTGTTTGTTTATGTTTTAGAATTATTAGTTCGATGGAATAATTTTACAGAAATACTATAGACAGAAGGGAGAATTTGCGTAAAAAGGGCGTACTTTACTCTGGTAATAAGATTTCCAATTTTCTGATGCTGATATTTGCTGTTTAGATAAGTTCACAGAAGTATTCCCAATGCTCTCGGAAATAACACGATTCGTAAATCTTCATTCTGTTGGTTCTGCCGGAGCGTACAATTTTAGCCGGAACGTTAATAAACCAGTCTCTAAAAGTAAAGTTCTTCCGTCTTGAAGTAAAAAATTATGTTTAAATATCAGTACTAAAAACCGTTAAAAGAATTGCAAAACACATCTAAAGTTATTGCCAACCGTTTACCGATTCTACATTTTTTAAAATCATAAAAAATATCTTACCTTAAGAAATCTTTGGGTTTCTATTTCGATTTCTTGTAATAGCTGATGGCTTCAGGCAAAAGATTTTTAATATCATCTATCCTTGTTTGATCAGATGGATGAGTACTTAAAAATTCCGGAGGAGCTTTACCCCCTTTCGCTTTAGCCATTCTCTGCCAAAAATTTAGAGCAGCATGCGGGTCGTAGCCTGCCATCGACATAAATATTAGTCCAAGATGATCAGCTTCACTTTCCTGTACCCTGCTAAAAGGAAGCAGAACACCTAATTGTGCACCAACACCGAAAGCGGTCATCCATAATTGTTGTGTTTGCTGAGGTTTATTTTTTAATGCATAAGCTAATCCAATTCCGCCCAGTTGAGCCAATAATCCTTGACTCATTCTCTCTCTTCCATGTCCGGCAATAGCATGAGAAATTTCGTGACCCATTACAACTGCTATTCCGTTTTCGTCTTTACAAATTGGCAAAATACCTGTATAAACAACAACTTTTCCGCCCGGCATTGCCCATGCATTTGCTTCTTTATTTTCAATCAAATTAAATTCCCATTTATAACCGTTTAATTCTTGCGACATATGATTATCCGCCATATATTTTTCAACCGCATGCTGAATTTTCCTGCCTACTTTTCGAATTAAAGCCGTTTGCTTTTGATTAGCGCTTACTTTATGTGTTTTTAAGAATTTTCCATATTCCTGAAAACTCATCCCGATCATTTGGGAACTTGGAATAAGACTTAATTGGTGCCTGCCTGTTACGGGAACCGTACTGCATGAGACCAAATAAACAGAAAAAAGGATAGCGATTATAAAGTAATTTAAGAATCTTTTCATATTACAAATCCTTCCTAAATTTTGAATTTTTCTTCTTTGAATAAATTAGAGAAATATTAAATTTGAAAATAAATACTTATTACTTAAATATATTTATATGGGAATGCAAATTCAACTTTAAGATATTAATTGAAATGTCGAAATTGCAGTTGATGATATTCTGAAGGAACGGAATCATTAAAGTTAAATCTCTACTGACGGGAATTATTAATTATGAACTTTTATCTTTATAAACATCTATTTTTTTAGATGAAAGAACTTCATAGTTTCTGTCTTCAAAAGGAAGACTGGTATTTTCATAGATATAATTCTTTACCCACTTCTCTCTTTCATCAAACAAATTAAATATTACATCATGGTAAGCTTCAAAAATATTTTCTATGAATTCAATTACTCTTTTATCTTTGTAGGTGTTCGGATCCATCTTAAACTCTTCGAAATACTTTTTTAATTTTGAAGCATATACATATTTATCTCCGGTAACCCAAGTATTAACGGTACTTAATCCGGTTGGAATTCCTTTTTTATTCATTGAAATAAGTACTAAATGAACTAATTCACCCTTTTCATCCGTTACAAAAGTATGGAAATGACCGTACTCATTCTTTCTGTGAGCATGAAAGAATATACGACAGCCGGTCTTCTCGTCTACAACTCCCCCATCCCAAGGGTAATGATAATACGGATCAAAAACATATTTTTTCCCGTTCATTATTTTCAGAACCAGGTTCGAACCTTCATTTCTTAGGGAATTTATAATATCGATAATCTTTTTAAGATATAAGCGGTAAATTCTTTGAGTTTTTACTACTAACTGTTTTGAAAATATTTTTAGCGGAGTGGTTAATCCTAAACTTAAAATAACTGCTGATTTTATAAACTTTCTTCTATCCATATTTCTTCTTAAAAAATCATATTTATTAAATAAAAAATGAGATTGATCTAAAATTTATTTATCTCCGCTTTCTCCTTTCAATCCCCCATGTTTAAAGTTTGGGTGCAATTTAAGCAGATAAAACAAATTACGACCAATCTCATATAAATTGCAACTTATTTTTTAGGGCTGCAAGGATTGCATTTCCCTTTCATCTTCATTGGTCCGCAAGGATTTTCACCCATTGCCATTGCATCGGAAGCAATAAAGTTAGTTGATAATTGAATATTCTCATCAACTTTACCAACTACCATAGAAGGTATTTTAACTCCGTAATCACTTAGCTTAATATCAAAAGTAGCTTTACCTTTTAGCAAATTACCTTTCATTTTAGCTTTAGTTCTAGCGCTTTCTTTATAATAAGTAAGTTCCCCCGGAACACTTAAATCATGAGTAACACCATGAATTGTTAAAGTTCCGTTAAGAGTAGCTTTAATTTTCTTTCCGTCCTCTAAGTTTTTAGATGATGTGTTTGAAATACCCTTTAATTTGAAAACCGCATAAGGATATTTTTCAGTATAAAGCCAGTTCTTACTATTTAAATGTTCATCTCTTAGACCAATACCGGTTTTCAATGAACGTAAATCAACAGATGCTTTACCCATTGCATGTTTGGTTATATCGTTTGGATCTAACATGACAACTACATTAATCTCATTCGATACACCAACAATATTTTCTAATGCGGCATCCGATTCGAACGTAGCTTGATTTCTTCCGTCATTACTTGCTTTAAATGTTACCTGTGCATTTAAGGCCAATGCCATGCTTAGCATTAAACCTAAGGTTATCATGAATTTTCTCATGTACATACTCCTTTGTTTTTAGTTATTTGTTATTTACGAATGATTTCGATTTTATTTGTGATACAAGAATATTCATTATCCAAAAGATTATCTGTCAGACGTTTGACACTTGCAATGTTTGATTGAAAAAGCATTAAAAATTGTTAACTTCGGAATGTCGCTTATTTGGCAGTTTTAAGTGCTCAGATTTATTAAACTTGCAATAAACAAATTTTGGAGATAAACATGAAAAAATTTAACAAAAAGCAAAAAAACATTTTAATTGCGGCTTTTCTTGTAATTGGTGCTTCTTTTATAGTTTGGCTTGCTTACGGTGGAGAAATCTTCACAAAGACTCAGGTTTTAGTTGAAATTAAAGATGAAGTATTTGACACTTCATATAAGGAATGGCACGATAAATTTATTTGGGGCTTAGATTTGACTTTGGCAATTAGTGGAATAACAGCTGTAGTATCTGCTATATTATTATTTTTCTTTAGAAGCAAAAAACAACTTAAAGCAAACAATTAATTATTAATTTTTTATTTTCTTACTTACTAGCATCAACGGTTTTAACTGGAGGCGGATTCCATCCAACGATGGAGCCTTCTTTTATTTTTGCTAAATAAGGAGATGTTGTAGTTCCCGGAAGAGTACGAACATTATCTTCAATTGCAATAGGACCAATACCGGTTCCAGCGCCAATTTTACAATTATTGCCAATTGTTACCAGTCCGTATCTAAATTTTCCGGCTCCTTCATAAGCATGAACAGTAACGCGGGTAAAAGCCCCCATCAATGTATTTTCACCTACAAATATTAATTCAGGTCTAAAATGATCAAGCCAAACCAGCTGCATTATTTCGGCGCCTTTGCCAACATTAACACCCATCCATCTAAAAAATTTATTCTTTGTCGGATTTCCTTTCATAAAAAACGAAACCGCAACTTGAAAAAGTAAAAGCAATCTTCTGCCGAACGGTAAATTTAGTTTACGCCAATTTATAGAATCCGGCTCTTCGGAATCACCAAGTCCGAATATAGTATAATGCCTTCTCACGGGAGTTAAGAACTTCTCTAAGTTTTCTTTACCTTCGGCAGTTTTAGGATTAAGAGTTTTTACCTCCGTTCCTTTACCGCCAGAAGTTTTGCTTATATAAATATCTCTATTCGCTTTTTTACCAAGTTTTATAGCTCTTTCAATAATTTCCGTTGTAACAATCTTCATTACTTCTTCGGGAGATTTATCTCTATATTTTTTCATTTTATTACCTCAACGAATAATTATTTTTCGAAACAAGAAGGATAAATATATTACTGATCAAGACCGGTAAACCAATTACTAATTTCTGGTTTACTTCACAAAATAAACCAGGTACAAGTAAATAACCGGTGAAGACATTAGTAAAGAATCAAACCTATCAAATATTCCGCCATGACCGGGAATAATATTAGACGAATCTTTAACCCCGGCATCTCGTTTAATTAAACTTTCCACTAAATCTCCTAACTGCCCAATTGTACCGATAATAATACCAATTACAACAGCGTCCTGCCAGGAAAGAATATTAAGGACCCACAATTTAACCAAAATCATTGTAATAACTGCGAAAGTAAATCCCGCTATTGCACCTTCCCAGCTTTTTTTAGGACTAACCCGCGGAAATAATTTATGCTTGCCGAAAGCAGAGCCTAAAAAGTAAGCCGCTGAATCACAAATCCAAATTGTAGCGAAAATAGAAATAATCAAAATTCCACCATGTTGGTAATTACCGGTTGTTAAACCGAAAAATTCTCTAATACCGATTATTGTTCCGGCAAATAATCCTATATAAAAAATTCCGATTAATGTAGCGCCCACATTATTAATTGCCGATTTGTTATTCCGGAACAGCTCATTTAGCAAAAGAACAACTACAATCATTAAACTTAAGTGTTTAAAATTCAAAACATCTATATAAGAATTCGTTATAATAAAAAAAACAGAAATTAGTCCGATGGGAATATTTACAAAAACGGATTTGTTAAAACTCATTTTAGAAAATTCATAAAACGCTGTAAGACCAATAAAAAGAATCATTAAATAAAACGGAAGTCTGCCGTAGTAAGAAATAAAAACAATTAACGGTATTGCAATAATAGCCACTAAAATACGGGTCATGCGGTTATTAAGAGCCATATCAGTTAACGGTATCCTCAGGATCTTCCTTATTAATATCACTAAGGATTACAAGCGCAGCTTCCATATTCACTTTTTTTACCATCACTTTAATAACAGCAAGGTTACCGGTAACGGGAAAGCTCTGATCTTTTTGAGATAAAACCAATGTCTCAATTCCGGCTCCTTCCAAATTAGCTTTCAGCATATCCGCTTCAAACGATGCATCTGTGGTATAAATAGTTATCCAATCCGAAGGATGTACTAAATGTCCCTCGTATTTTTCTCTTGGGATTAATTCTACTCCGCAATCGGGACAAACAGTTATTCCCTTTACATATTCGGCTTCACATTTCGGACAAATCATATCTTACCTTTTTGATAGTTTGACAATTCCACTCTATTTTTTCTAATATAATATATTAAACCCACAAACAAAACCGAAAGTGTTAAAAAACTAATTACAGAAATTGTAAGACCGCTGCTTGGAAGTACATTGGATTTAAAAACATCTTCATTACCCCATATAAAATAAGCAACAACGGCTGTTAAGTTATTAAGAAAATGAAGCGTCATGGGAATAAAAATTGACTCTGTAGAGTATGCCGCATAGCCTAAATAAGCGCCTAAAGCTATTAATGGAATTAGTCCGTAAGGATTAAAATGATAAAGACCGAAAAACAAAGCCGTAAGAAAAACAGCCCAAAATGGTCTTAGCTTCTGCTCAAAACTTTTTTGTACAAAACCTCTGAAAAATATTTCTTCGCAAATTGCCGGAGTAACTGCAACTACCACAATTATCAGAAGCCCTTCGGCTGAATTATTCGCATTCAGTAACTGTCCGTATGTATCCTCAACTAATTTATCAAGTTTATCTAACAGTGTTTTAATATTATGTATCAAGACGCTGTTATTAGCCCACTGCTCAATAAAATAATTTTGTATGTAAAGATAATTCTGCATAATCGGGATTAACAATATTATTCCCACCGAAAACAGAATCAGCTCTTTTGTATCGGGAAATTTAAACCGGATAACAGTAGTAACATCTTCGTAGACAAGTTTTGCAAGTAATAATGCCGGGAAAAGAATGAACAAAATCTGGCTTCCCATAGTTAGAAACCTTAATGCATTTATATCTGCATTTCTTAAATCCATTCCGAAAATAGAAACCGTTAAAATACCGCCTACAAACTGATAAAGTATAAACACGCCAACCAACCCGAATAAAGCAGCGGCAGTAGGCGACATTATAGGATGCAGTTTAGGCCCATGCAAATTACTCGCCGGTTTATCTAAAGATTGATTTTCCGTATTATGGTCTTCAGGACTCATTTTGGTAACTTATAAAATAAACTTTAATTTTGCTTGAGAAAAATATTAAAGTTGTAAAATTACAATAAAAATAATTGAATAAACAAAAGATTGGATATTTATTGTGATTGGGCTTTAATTCCTTCAGTGTAAAGCTAATCTCCCGATTCGCTAAATTATTAATTTTCCAATTAATAAATTTACCGTTATCGTTTTTTATAAAGCGAAAGAGGACTTTCGTTTTACAAGAAAATATTTAATTACAAAAATGGATCATTTCTTATTGTTCTTTCCCTTTCAACATAACATTTACAGCTTTTATCAGCTAATTACCTAAAATAATTTAAATTTTAAATAGAATACCGGCTTTAATAAAAAACGAATTGAAACTAATGTCTTCTTCTTTTACAAATATAGGTTTTATGTCTACATTAAAAATCTTAATTTTGCCTGTATTATTAAATGTTTGTGCCGCTTCTATAATTATATTAAAGGGCTTATCAGCAAATAATCTTAGCCCGCCTATTATCTCAGGGGAAAAATTACCCCGGGGATAATTTAATAATCTTTCATAATCTCCATTTCCTACTGTTTCAATGTTATTAAAATTATAAAATAATCCTAACCCGATATACGGTTCTATTCTAGAAACAATCGGGGAATAATTAATTGAAGCCCCAACGCTTAAAAGGTTGTTGTCATAGATAAACGATAATTTGTGGGGACTTGTTTCAGTTAAATAAAATCTTGTATGTATTTCTATTGAAACGGGTAGTCTTTTTAACGAATAATCCAAAATTAAATCAGGACCAAACTGATAATTAATATTTTTATTTCCTAACAAAACATCACCCGTTATCCCTAACTTAAAAGTTTGTGAATTTATATAGCTATTACTAATTAAAATAAATACAATTATATCGCAAAAGCCCTCCCCTTAGGGGAGGGTTTGG
>CBEVZC010000007.1:0-47964 GCA_965554225.1 uncultured bacterium
ATATAGATCATCAATTGCAACTTTTCCCTTTGCCAGTCCGAATTTTTCCAAAGCTTTTTTATTAAATTCATCAGCTCCTATTTCCCAAGCTGTTTCAAAATCGGTTAGTGATGTCACTTCCAAAGGTATCCACACTTGTTCTTTCCCATCTGCATTTTTTCTAATAAATATCTTTTTATCATTTGATGTTATCAATTGCGCTTGATTTGGTTTTAACTCAGTATTAATTAATAAATTCACATGACCAATATCATTGTTACCATCCGGTTTATAATCCACAAATGCCGTTTGAATACCAATACTTTCAAGCAGAGAACTAAAAGTTACGCTTAAATCATCGCAATCGCCGCCCTTTAATTCTATTGTTTCGCTGGGGAACTGCACATTATCATACGAGCCTCGTCTATCGGCTACATATTGCATTTTACCGGCTAAATAATTAAATAAATATTTTATTCTGTAAAAATTTCTTAAGTATGGATTTTTCGTTTGTAACGAATCTCTATAATTCTGTAAAATCATTTTTGAAAAATTACTCGAAAAATTATAATCCCGTTCTACAAAATATTTTAAGTCTCTAACATTTCCGTCCCAACTGTGAATATCATTAACTAAAATAGGTCTCTGAATTTTATCGTCCGGATCATTACTAGATGTTATTAAGTTAAAATTAACTTGCTCAATTTTTCTTCGCTGAACTACTAAATTATCATTTATATTTGTAAAAAAGGGTATATCAACAGTATCCTTGGCAGGAATAATAACTTCGGGTGATTGCACTTCTTCTTCATTTATTTCGGATATTCTGCTTGTGGGTTTTACTCTTATTCTTTTATCGCTCAAATTTATGACTTTTGCAATTGCAAACGGTTTTGTTAAATAATCGTCCGCCAAAGTAGGATAAATTTCGCGTAGAATTTTAATATCTAAAAATTTAACTGATTTTTCAGGGATAAAAGACAATGCTAAGTTAAAACTCAAATATGCTTGATCGCTAATAAAATAATTATTAGTTATGCTATGAATTCCGAACGTCCTGAATGTGCTTAAGGACTTTGGTTTATTTCTATTTGATAAATATTTTATTGCACTAAATGTTACACTGAAAATACTATTGGAATAATTAATTGAAGGACTGAGAGCCGCAATAGCCGGTTCTTGAAACGCATCGCCCAAAACCGATAAGCCTACGGAAATATCTTTTCCAAACAGATTAAAACCTGTACTAACTCCGGCAATAAAAGAGTTACTCGTTTCATAATTCAATTTTAAATTTAGCTTCTCCATCGGGAAATAAGATAGACCAAGAATTGCACCTTTTTTTGTTTTGATATTAAAGTGATTTGTTTTGATTTCAAAGTCGCTTTTGGCATCGTCCGAAAAGTTTTCTCCCAGAATAAATAAATTCAAAGATGATAAACTAAGGCTCAAGTTATTCAGAGGTGAATATTCTATTCCAATATCACCTTTCCAAAAATTTTTCTGTACCGATTCAGTTTGTTTATTTATTACCAATCTATTAGTATCCGCTATAAATTCAGGAAATTCCTCACTGAAAATTTGCTGAAAATATCTGAATGTAAATCCGGCAGTAAGATTTTGAAGAACATTGTAAGAATACCCAAAACCATACTTTTCCTGATAATCTAATCTGGTAATATATGTTTGAAGCGAATCATCAACTTTGCTTTCACTCTTTTTAAAATCGAAATCTTTTATTATGCCGGGACTATATCTTGCATATATATAATGTTTTTTAAATCTTTTTGCCAACG
Organism: uncultured bacterium; assembly: GCA_965554225.1. GTDB lineage: Bacteria > Bacteroidota > Ignavibacteria > Ignavibacteriales > Melioribacteraceae > BMS3ABIN04. The sequence continues at coordinate 1,776 of CBEVZC010000007.1, forward strand.
AAGCTTGAAATAAATCGTTTGTGATTCTGGATGTTAAATTTGAATTCAGGGATATTGAAAATTCCCAATCCTTTGTAGTATTAAAATTAACCGGATTACCTTCAAGCGTATTAATTCTAAACCCGGTTCCTCCGAAAGTGGGCATGTTTCCAAACAAATCAAAAGAGATCTGCGAATATGTAGAATTTTGCATAAACATAAGTAATACCAAAGTAAATAATAATAATTTAGTTTTTTGGTATATCAATTCTAATATTGTGAATACTTTGAGAAGCAATATAAATATCACCCAATCTTATTGTGGATATGGAAAACTGAAATCTTCTTACAAGAGTAAAAATAATACCGTCATACTTTTCAAAAGGAATTTTTTGAAGCAATGAATTTCTTATTACAACCCGGTTGGTCTTAATTGATTTGACTCTAAGCAAAGGAATAATTTCTTTACGACCATTTAATAACCCGCCGATAATTAAAATTACTTCACCTTTTGGTGCTGAATTCCAACCAAGTTCTACTCTGAGATCATTATTTTTACGCGATCCTGTAACTTTTATATTTGCTGTAATTTCAGGCGGAGTTTTAATTGTCTGTAAGAAGGGTTTAACACCGAAAAAGTCAAAGTGAAAATTTATACTTGAATTATAAGGGAATTTATCAGTAATAAGTATATGCTTTACACCAACCAAAGTATCTTTAACTTTACCATTATCGCGGTAAAATAATCTTTTGGGAACCACTCTTGCCGAGTCCCCATTAAAAGTTACTTTTCCAAAAAGAAGAGTTTTAAAACCAATTGTTTCTCCAAAACTTGTTTTTATCGGCTGGTCTGTATTATAGAATATTGCTTCTGCATATCCTTTTGAAACGGTAATATTCTTATATGAATTTTTTATTCCACTAACGCTAATAACAGAACTCTTTAATGGAATGGAATTAGTAATTCCAGTTGAATCATAACCCGTAAAAACTGCTGAGTTCGGTTCCGGTGTTATAACGTCAACATCATACTGTTCAGCAGAATTTCCATCGTCAACCAATTCAATCGGCATCTGATCTTCGCAAGATAAAACGAACAGTATAACTATTACAAAAAAACAATATTTTATTAATGATTTCATTTTTATTTTATATAATAAGACTGTGTAACGACATTTTCAAGATAAAAGCAAATATTTTGTACTTCCCAAATATCTATTGATTTATACTATCTTCCATAAACCAATTATTCAAAAGATAAAAAACATTTTAAAAAACAATATTAAAAATATTTTAATTCAATTAGGCTAAAGAACAAAATCCAAAGTCCTGCTCGTTATCAGCAGGACTTCGGATTAAAATTTTCTTACAATTTTACTTTACTATGTAAGGCATTCCCCATGAATTTGACTCAACAGGTGCTTGGTCGTCAAAAATAACCAATCTTGGAAATGCATTAACTATTGCATGTTTAATACCAGGAAATTGATTTACTCTCCATGTACCTTCGTAAACTCTATTATAAAACGTTCCATCAAATTCTTCGGAAACCATTTCAAATTTTCGTTTAGCTCTATGTAAACCATGAGTTTTGAATACACCGCCGTAAGTTAAAGTAACAAAATCTGGATCTTGATAAACACTGCTAACTTCAACTTGTACCTTAACAGGTTCGAACCTATCAAATATCGGCATTAAACGTCTAAACTTTTCACCTCTGGATAAATAGTAATCATTAGGAGAAGTAACATTTAATGTATCACCGTTAGGTAAAAATACCGTCATTGATTTTATACTAATATTATCCGTAAGAGTTCCGCCTTCCGGCAATGAAACCGCAACTATTTTCCAGCCGTTCATTAAACTGTTAAGACTATCTCTTTTCTTAAAAATAATGTTTCTGGTAACCGTAGTTGTAAAAGGTTTTTGTATTAAAGTTAAACTTGTATCAAAAGGATTTGCAGAAGCGGAATCGTAAGCGGCAATTATATATAGCATTCCTTCAAAAGTTGTTTTTAATGTTCCGAATGCAGAATCGCCTTCAACAGTTGCGTTGAATTCACGATTAATTCTTCTCATTCTTTGACCAACTTTAACAGGAAAAATTTCTGCTGAAACTTTACCGAATATGAACTGCATTGCTTGGTCTTCATTATAGTTTGGCTCAAACGATTGAATAACCTCATCCGAATCAACTACTTTCTGTAAGGCTTCTTTATCATTAGTTGGAGTGTTTGGTTGAACAATTGAGTTTTCTTGATTACAACCAATTAGTAAAAATATCATCAAGAATAATGATATCAGCATTGTTGATATTGATTTTAAGTTTTTCATTTTAACCTCCGTATGTGATTATTTGATTGATGTCGTTGTGCTCAAACCTTTTCACTTTCCGTGCCAAAACCTTGCCGAAACGTTAATTCATTGCAAAGCAATAACTTACGCTATTCGCAGAATTTTATAAATTTGCCTGAAGTGAGATTATTATTGCCTGATAAAATTGGTCTCAGGCTAATTTTCGATCATTTTCTGAATTACTTTATCGAGGTAGATGTGATATTTTTGCGGAAGGTTTTTATACTTCGATGTAAACGCTTCTTTAATTTCTTCTAAAGAATTTGAATTGAGTTTGCTAAGGTCCTTCTCAATATTTTTTAAATAAGTAAGAGCTTTGGAATTAACTTTTTCTATAATTGAACTATCATCGGTTGCTGCAATTTTTTTAACCGCACTATCAATACTAAATTGGCTTTCGCAGTAATACATAAAGAAAATACCTCTAAAATTCTCCGAAATTACAGTTCTATTTAAGTCGCCCAATTCACGAGCCGTTTCATTTATGGAAGAATGGGAAAACTCTTTTTCACGCAAGGATTCTAATATAAGGTTCTCTAAATTCGATTTGTCTTGTTTAGCCAATTCTTCGGGTAAATCGCGAAGTTTTACTATTTCTCTATCTTCTGCTCTTGCAAAAATTGCCGCACGTTTAATTACCGATTCAAGTTCCCGTACATTTCCCTTCCATCTATATTCGGTCAGCTGATTCATTACAGCTTTTGATATAACCAGATTAGGTGCTTCCCTTTTTAAGAAATAATTAACTAAAACTTCTACATCTTCTTTTCTTTCTCGTAACGGAGGTAATGTAATATTAATAACATTTAATCTATAATATAAGTCCTCTCTAAATTTTTTCTCTCTTACTAAATTAGCAAGATTTTTATTTGTTGCGGCTACAACTCTTACATCGGCATGTTTTGTTTCTGAAGAGCCAACCATTTGAAAATCGCCTGTTTGTAGAACACGAAGTAATTTAACTTGGAAATTTTCAGATGTTTCACCAATTTCATCTAAAAAGATTGTTCCTTTATCAGCAGCTTCAAATCTACCTGTCTTATCTTTAACAGCATCTGTAAATGCTCCTTTAACGTGTCCGAAAAGTTCGCTTTCAAGAAGAGTATCGCTCAGCGCCGCACAATTTACAACCACAAAATTATTATCTTTTCTCGGACTTAATTTATGAATTGCCTGCGCAACCAATTCTTTTCCGCTACCGCTTTCACCTAAAACTAAAATTGTTGCATTTTCCGGTGCAACTTTTTTAATTAAATTAACAACGGATGCCATTTTTTTACTTCTGTAAATTATTCCTTCAAAATTTTTCATCAATTTTTCATCATCGTCAATATCAACTGCTATTTGATCCTGTTCTTCTCTTCTCAAATTGACAATTTCTTTATTTAAGTTTTCAATCTGAAGCTTAAGCGAATAAGATTCACATTGTGCCGCACTATTTAGTTTATTTTCAAGTTGAACTAATTCGTTCTCTTTTTCCCTTAAATTACTTCTGAGTACTTCCGCTTCAGAAATTGTTTTCGACAAAAGAGATTTTCTTTCCGTAAACTCAATTGATATATCAACTATCGCCAGCAAGAAAAGGGGGAATAAAAAAGCCATATAGTCAAGTTCCAAATCAGCAAAAATAAAAAGACCGAAAGCCATAATTAAAAAAGCAACGGCAAAATGGAAATAATAACTTTTCTTGCTGATCGTTAAAAATGGTACTATTAAAAGAATAATAAAAAATAATAAAGTTGAAATAGTCTTATACTTGATATTTACGTATTTGCCCGATAAAATATTATCTAAAGCTAAAGCATGCAATCCAATTCCCGGAAGTTCATCATCAAATACTGTGGAAAAAGAAGTTGCAATAAGAGGATCACTTACACCAATTATTACAGTTTTATTTTTAAGCAATTTCAGTTTCGGGTTATGGTTGTTAACCATTGAAAAAAACTCTAATAAAGAGTACTTTTTGAACGATTTCCACGAAGAATAAAAGTTAACTTTAATCGATTGTTCCTTCCATCCGGTTAACCCCGCAAGTGCGAGAGAAAATGCTTTCTCGGAATTTTTTCCGGCAATAACCACAGTAGGAATATAGATACCGTCCCTGCTTAGAAAATTTAAATGCCCGGTTTCCAAATCTGCCATTTCCTTTTTAGGAACCGGATATACAATAGAATCCGCAATAAATTTTCCATCTACAGATCTAACATTGTTTAAAATTGAAGAAAGTACAACGTCCTTTGCTTTTTTAATTTCATTTACTAAAACATTGTTATAAATATTCTGCTGTGAATAATTATCAGTTAAAAAAACTTCAAGACCTATTTCCTTTACTTTATAATTACTAAGCTCATCAATTAACAATGCATATAAACTCCTTTTTAAAGGCCAACTGCCCAAACTTTCAATATCACGCGGAGAGATATGAATTAAAACAATATTGGAATCCAGAGCTTGTTCACCATGAATTAAATTCGCAAAGTTTGCTAGAGAGTTATCTAATTTGTAGGAATAATTTTTAAAAAATAATAAAACAATAATTGCTAAAATTACTGCTGCAACTTTAATATATTTTTTATTGCTTATTATTTTTTCTAACATAAAATTTACAACAAAGAAATAAAACTTTTATTAAACGAATTTACTAAAATTTTTTAATTAAAAATTAACATAAATTGGAGGGCAGTATGAAAACTGAAATAAATGGTCTTTCCGTATTTCTTGCCGGTGATAATAAAAACCAAGCAATAATTTTTATCCACGGTTTCCCATACGATCACACAATGTGGGATGCACAAGTAAAAGCTTTAAGTGACAAATATTTTTGTGTCACATACGATATAAGGGGATTAGGCGAAAGTTACGTTGGAGACGGGCAATACACAATGGAAGCATTTGTCTGGGATTTATATTCCATCATAGATAAGTTAAACTTAGAACAGCCTGTTATTTGCGGACTTTCGATGGGTGGTTATATTTCTCTTAGAGCAGTGGAAAAAGAACAGAAGAAATTTAGCGCTTTAATCCTTCTTGATACTCGTTCGGAATCCGATGACAATGCGGGAAAATTAAAAAGAGCAAATGCAATCAATAAAATTAACGTTGACGGATTAGATGCTTATGTTGAAAGTTTCGTTCCTCTATGTTTCAGCAAAAAAACTATTGAAAAAAATAGCGGGATGTTTACTTCCATTCTATCAAAATGCAAATCGAATAATCCGCTTGGAGTAAAGGGCTGCCAAATTGCTATGCTAAGCAGAACCGATACAACTTTGTCATTAAAGAAAATAAAAATTCCTACTTTAGTATTGGTCGGCAGATACGATGCACTAACACCTCCTGAAGTTATGAAGAAATTAGCAAAGAAGATTAAAACTTCTAAGTTTAATATCGTTCCCAAATCCGGTCACATGACGCCTTTGGAAAACCCTGAATACGTAAACAAGAAAATTCGAACTTTTTTGGAAAAGAAACTATAGCCTATTCTCTAGCAGAAAAGAATGTTTGTTTGATCAAATAAATGAGGATAACATTTCTAAATATTTATTTATATACTCATCCAGCTTTCTTCTTTTATATTGCATAATATAGCGTGGGTGATCAAGGACTTTTATCTCATTGAAAATATTTAGTTCGTTATTTATTTGCTCAAGATACTTTGCATTTTTTTTACCGAATGAGACAGCAAATTTTCTATCTGCACCAAGTTGAGCTTGTACTTTAACAGATTCGGTTACTAAGGGTTTCATAAAAGACAATAATTCGGAATCATCATAGTAATTATAATTTTTGGAATTTTTTATTATTGCCAACGGATAAAGCGCCGAGAGAAAGAAATGCGAATAGAACTTTTTTACTCCTCCAAACTTGTTTATTACTTTATAAACAAATTCGCTTGAAAGTTCTTTACGGTTTCCTAAATCGTTATTGATCCGGCATTGATCTCTTAAAGCGACAGGGTCCGTAAAAGAAATTCCCGTAATTCCTCCGCCAAATCTTCCCGGATTTATTCCAAAAATGAAAATCCTTTTTTTTGTGTCGTTAAAATACTTTTGATAAAATTGCTTTACAATTTTTTGCGTTTCTTTTTCGGAATAAGGATTCATAAAACTAATATCTGCAGGATGCTCTTTTGGTAAAGATAGGTCAAGAAAATACTTTATTGCCTTTGAGGCAAATGAATGAGGCATAAAATCCATTAAACTTTAATAAAATTCCACTGTGTAATCTAAAAATTTTCCATTTTCATAATTGAACTTCGCACTAAAAAACTTTTCCTGAAATAACCACGGGATAAATATTTGATCTCCGTCCCATAAGTTCAATTCTTTCAATTTATTATTCGGAATCCATTCAAGCTGACCTTCCGGAGAGTCAATCAGTTCGCTTTCAAATTTATCAATAACAAATGCAAAAACATACCAATCTTCTTTACCGTCAAACATTGGGAAAGTTATAAATCCCTTCATTTTTATATTTTTAACTATTAATCCTGACTCTTCCTCAATTTCGCGAACAGCACATTCTTCAGGTGATTCTCCCGGTTCAAATTTACCGCCGAGACCGTTCCACTTACCCTCGTGGTAATCGTTTTCCTTTTTATTGCGGTAGAGCATTAATGTCTTACCATCTTTTTGAATGTAACAAAGAGTAGCTAATTTCATGATAGTTCAAAGTCCAAAATTAAAAATAGATTTTAATTTTAATTTATGTAGTTAGAGTTTTATCTTTCATTAAATAGTTTTTCACGTAATCCTCTACACCCTTCTCAATACTTGATATTTCTTTAGTGTAACCGGCTTCTCTTAGTTTAGTAAGTTCGGCTTGCGTAAAGTATTGATATTTTTCTCTTAAGTATTCCGGCATTTCTATATATTCTATATTTATAGGTTTGCCCATAGAATTAAATATTGCGGATACTAAATCATTCCAATTTCTGGCAGAACCGGTTCCTATATTAAACAATCCGTTTTTATCTTTATGTTCAAGGAAATAGAGCGTCATTTCAACAGCATCTTTTACATAAATAAAATCCCGGAGCTGTTCTCCGTCTTTGTACTCGTCCTTATATGATTTAAATAATTTTACTTCGCCGGTTTCCATAATTTGACCGAATGCTTTATGAATAACACTTCGCATATCACCTTTGTGATATTCGTTAGGACCGTAAACATTAAAATATTTAAGCCCTGCAATTTTATTTAATATTCCTTCCCTTTTTGCCCAAAGATCAAAAAGCTGTTTAGAATAGCCGTACATATTTAACGGTCGTAAATTCTCAATTTCATTTTCATCGTCTGCATATCCTCTTTCGCCTCCGCCATAAGTAGCAGCCGAAGAAGCATAAATAAATCTTGCATTATTGTTTAACGCAAATTTTGCAAGCTCTTGAGTATATTTATAATTGTTGTAAAGAAGGTAATCGGCATCTTTTTCCGTTGTAGAAGAACATGCACCGAGATGAAAGACAGCTTCCGTCTCAAAAGGTAATTCACCGTTAGTAAATAAATCGTAAAATTCATCTTTATGATAAATATCTGCAAAATTCAATCCGTTCAAGTTTTTCCATTTATCACTTTCGCCAAGGTGATCAACAATAATAATATCGTTAATACCAAGCTCATTTAATTTCCAAACTACGGCGCTTCCTATAAAGCCGGCTCCTCCGGTAACGATAATCATTATTTACTCCATTATATTTATTTCAGTTTATAAAATGCAAAAATCAAAATGACTTTGCAAAAATATGACTAAATTAATAAATAAATTGTAATTATTAACTGTTATTTTGATGTTTAGTTTTGCAATTTATATTTTTTCTTTTAGTAATGCTCACTAATTTCTAAAAAATATGATTTTTGAAAATCTTAATACAATACTAGAAAAACAGATATTAGTTCTTGATGGCGCAATGGGAACTATGATCCAGCGGCACACCCTTACAGAAGCACAATTCAGGGGGGAACGTTTTAAAGAAATCGCTAGACCGCTTAAAGGAAATAATGATATTCTTTGCCTAACTCAACCGGAAATAATAAGAAATATTCATCTGGAATACCTAAAAGCCGGCGCCGATATTGTTGAAACTAACACCTTTAACGGGACATCGATTTCACAAGCTGATTATGGTACGGAAAAATATATTTACGATATAAATTTTAATGCAGCAAGATTAGCAAAAGAAGCCGTTGAACTGTTTAGGAAAGAATATCCGCAAAGTAATAAATTTGTTGCAGGAGCTTTAGGTCCTACAAATAAAACGGCCTCTATTTCTCCCAAGGTAACAGACCCGGGCTATAGAGCAGTAACATTCGATGACTTACGCTCTGCTTATACTGAACAAATACGCGGTCTTGTTGAGGGTGGAGCAGATATCATCCTAATAGAAACAATTTTCGATACACTGAACGCGAAAGCTGCAATTTATGCAATTGAAGAATACAGAGAAAGAATCGGTAAGAAGATTCCCGTCATGATATCTGGTACAATTACCGATGCAAGCGGGAGAACTCTTTCAGGTCAGACTCTTGAAGCATTTTGGACTTCGGTTTCGCATACCAAGAATCTTTTGTCAGTCGGATTAAATTGTGCGATGGGACCACAACAATTACGCCCTTACATAGAAGAGCTTTCAAAACTTGCAGACTGCTTTGTTAGTCTTTATCCCAACGCAGGCTTACCAAATGAACTTGGCGAGTATGATGAGTCGCCCAGCTCAATGCGCAACGTGTTGGAGGATTATGCAAAACGGGGCTTCTTCAATATAGTCGGAGGATGCTGCGGAACTACTCCCGAGCATATTCAAGCTTTTTCCGAAATGGTAAAAAACTTACCTCCGAGGAATATTCCGGTTGTTAATAACTATTTAAGACTAAGCGGTCTTGAGCCGTTAGTTGTTCGTCCCGATTCAAATTTTATAAATATCGGAGAAAGAACCAACGTTGCCGGCTCTAAAAAATTTGCCCGTTTAATTAGAGAAGATAAATTTGACGAAGCGCTTTCCGTTGCCCATCAGCAAGTAGAAAACGGCGCTCAGATAATTGATATCAACATGGATGATGCGATGATAGATTCAAAACAGGCAATGATAAAATTCTTAAATCTCATTGCTGCCGAACCTGATATTGCAAAAGTGCCGGTGATGTTGGACTCTTCAAAATGGGAAGTAATTGAAGAAGGATTAAAAAGACTTCAAGGAAAAGGAATAGTTAATTCTATTAGTCTGAAAGAAGGCGAAGATAAATTTAAGGAACATGCCAAGAAAATTCTTAGATATGGTGCGGCTGCCATTGTTATGGCTTTTGATGAAGAAGGGCAAGCTGATACTTTTGAACGGAAAATAGAAATTTGCCGCAGAGCATATGAAATTTTGACCAACGAAATAGGTTTTCCTCCGCAAGACATAATACTCGATCCGAATATTTTTGCTGTAGCAACAGGAATTCAGGAGCATAATAATTATGCACTCGACTACATTGAAGCCACAAGATGGATAAAGCAAAATCTTCCGTATGCAAAAGTTTCCGGCGGAGTTAGCAACGTATCTTTTTCGTTTCGCGGGAATAACACTGTAAGAGAAGCTATCCATTCCGCTTTTCTGTACCATGCAATTGAAGCCAGTATGGATATGGGAATTGTTAATGCAGGTCAGCTTGAAGTTTACGAAAATATTCCAAAAGACTTACTTGAACGTGTAGAAGATGTTTTGCTTAACAGAAGAACCGATGCTACAGACCGTTTAATCGAATATGCCGAGAATGTAAAACAAAAAAGTAAAGAGAAGACCAAAACCGACGAATGGAGAAACTTACCAGTTGATAAAAGATTAGAGCATGCATTAGTAAAAGGAATAGTGGATTTTATTGAAGAAGATGTGGAAGAAGCAAGAAAGCAATATCCTTTCGCCCTTGATGTAATTGAGCAGCCGCTGATGAACGGGATGAATACGGTCGGGAACCTTTTCGGCGCCGGTAAAATGTTTCTCCCCCAAGTAGTTAAAAGTGCGCGTGTTATGAAGAGAGCCGTATCATTTTTAATCCCTTATATTGAAGAAGAAAAAAAGAAAGCAGGTGATACTTCTTCTGCGGGAACTATACTGCTTGCAACGGTAAAGGGCGATGTTCACGACATCGGTAAAAATATAGTCGGTGTTGTTCTCGGATGCAATAACTATAATGTTATTGATCTCGGTGTTATGGTTCCCTCAGATAAAATTTTATCTACCGCAATAGAAAAGGATGTCGATATTATTGGCTTAAGCGGATTAATAACCCCTTCGCTTGAAGAGATGGTTCACGTTGCTAAGGAAATGGAGCGGCTCGGGATAAAAAAGCCACTAATGATTGGAGGTGCGACCACTTCCAGAACTCATACTGCAGTTAAAATTGCCGGTAACTACAGCGGTACTACGGTGTATGTCCTTGATGCATCAAGATCGGTCCTGGTTGTAAGCAGTTTATTAAACAAAGCAACTAGTGAATTATTCTCAGAGAAAATTCAAAAAGAATATAAAGACTTAAAAAAACAATATCTCAAACGAACAAAAGCAAAAAAGTTTGTTTCAATTGAAAAAGCGAGACAAAACAGATTTATTATTGACTGGTCAAAACAAAATATTTCCACACCAAAATTCTTGGGAGTTAAGGCACTTCCGGAATATCCTTTGGACGAAATTAAAGACTACATCGACTGGACACCATTCTTTCACGCATGGGAATTAAAAGGGAAATACCCGGCAATATTTGAGCATGAAAAATACGGCAAGGAAGCTAAAAAACTTTTTGATGATGCAAAAAAACTGCTTGATGAAATTATAATGAATAAACTATTGACTGCAAATGCAGTATTCGGGCTATTCCCCGCTAATACAGCCGGGTTTGACGATATTGAGATTTATCCCGATGAGAACAGAAAAGGTATGAAAGGAATTCTGCACACATTAAGGTCACAATCACAGAAAGCAAAATATTCTTCTAATTTGGCGCTTGCAGATTTTATTGCTCCTAAAGAAACAAATATAAAAGATTATATTGGTCTGTTTGCACTTACTACCGGAATCGGATTAGAAAACTTAGTAATGAAATTCGAGAAAGAACAGGATGATTATAATGCAATACTGGCAAAATCTCTTGCAGACAGACTAGCGGAAGCATTTGCGGAACTGCTGCACGAAAAAATACGGAAAGAATTTTGGGGTTACGCAAGCAAAGAAAATTTATCAAAGGAAGAATTAATAAAAGAAAAATATAGAGGAATTCGTCCGGCACCCGGTTACCCAGCTCAACCTGATCATACCGAAAAATTAACTGTATTTAAACTACTTAAAGTTAAAGATATGACGGGGATAACACTTACCGAAAATCTTGCTATGCACCCAACCGCTTCTATTTGTGGAATTTATTTTGCAAATCCTAATGCAAGATATTTTACGATTGGTAAAATTAGTAAGGACCAAGTTCTCGATTACAAAAAACGCAAAGGTATGAGTTTGGAAGAAATAGAGAAATGGTTAAGACCTTATCTTAATTATATGTAAACTGAATTATTAACAAACAAATCTGTTTTCTGTAAAATCATTCTGTAGGATATGATGATTAATAATACTGTTTTAAATATTATCAAATAACAAATTGAAAGCAAATCACAACGCATCTAAGTCTATAATCAATTGGTCAACTGCTGTTTTAAATATTATCAAATAACAAATTGAAAGCAAATCACAACCGGTGTCCAACTATCAAACTTGATTCCCGGCTGTTTTAAATATTGTCAAATAACAAATTGTACCATAAGCATCCTTTTAGGAAAAGAAAATCACAACTAGTTGGAGGTGGGAAACACCAAACGAGAGAGCTGTTTTAAATATTATCAAACTTGCCCGCCGTGGAGGGAAAGAAAAGGTTGGAACAGATTCCAAAAGACCTGTATAAAGTTACATCTTTCCCCCAACTAAACTTGCTTTAGTTACTTTTTGATTAAAGAAATTTATTCTTTCATACTCTTTATAATAAATAATATTAAGCTCGTTAAAAGAATTTCTAAGTTCGCCGGTTTTTAAAAAGTACTCGGGGCTTTTAATAGTTGCAGTCTCATCTTCTTTATTGCATAATGTCTCGTAAATTAAAACTCCGCCGGATTTAAGCACCTTTTTTATTTGAGGGAAAAGTTTTCTATTTAGGTAATTAAGACAAATTATCAAATCGTAATTGTTTTGCCTTAAAACATAATTATCCAAATCCACTTGGTAGGCATTAACATTTCTAATTTCTCTAAGTAATTCAATACCAACATCACTTAGTTCTAGAGCATCAACCTCAAATCCTTGCCGCGCAAGAAACTTGGCATTCCTTCCAAGTCCGGCGGCTATGTCTAAAGCTTTATTGCCTTTAGCAAGGCGAGCAAATTCAACAACAACTTTTGATGGTTTATCCGGGAAATCCATTTCCCGGAATCTTTTGTTCCACTTTATTTTATCTTCAATCATATTTTAAAATTACAAATAAACTTGGAACTGCACTTACTCCTTCACCGCATTAAAAGTTCCGTGAGCAGTTATACCTATAAATGTTGACCATTCCCATTTGCCGGCAATTACTCCGTCATTAAATATTCCAAATAAACTAATGTTATCATCAATCATATCCGGATTTAAATTGATACGCACAGTATCTCCGCTTACCGTGCCGGTATATTTACCGTCACCAAACTTAAAACCAACATGGGAGTTGCTGCCGACTTGGATAAAACTCCATTCGCCTTCCATTTTTGAATCGTTATTTAAATTTACCGTTAAAGAACCCTGACTGATTTTTACTCCTAATGAATCAAATACAACCACATTATATTCGCCTGGCAAAGTATCCGGGACAAGCGAATCGCTACAACTAAAAAGAGAAACTAAAATAGCAGGCAAAACGAATAGTTGCACTAAATATTTCATGCTAAATCCTTATTAAAATTTGTAAATCTTACACTTAAAACTATTTTAATCTAAGATAAAGATATATCCCGAAAAATCAAATGTTTTAAAAGTTACATCTAAGAATACAGTAAGCATATAATTTATTATTTTACACTTCTCAATCGTTTTGTTATATTTTTGCATCAGTATAATTCACTTAGGGAGAAAGTATGGAAAATTTGATAAAAAAGGAAAACCTTGAAATTTGGGCGGATTATTTATTGAACTATTCACTCGGCGGAATTCAAAAAGAAGACACTGTGATGGTAAAAGGAGAAAATATATGCTGGCCGCTTATTTCGGTCCTTCAAGATAAAATATTTTCTGCCGGAGCAATTGCGGATATTAATATTGTACAACCGGATAACGACCGCGGGAAAGTCTGGGGCGCTTCCATGGCTAAGTTCGGATCGGTTGAACAGATTAATAAAGCTCCCGGTTGGCATTTGGAGCGTTATAAATCTATGACAAAATATATTGAGATTCTCGGTTCATCCGATCCTTCTTTATTCAGCGGAACCAATGAAGATTTAGCTCAAGAAATAATGAAAGTTGACGAGCCTGTTAAAAACATACGGCTTTCAAAACCATGGGTTTTAACCTTATTTCCTACTCAAGGTTTTGCAGACCTGGAAGGAATGAGTTTGGAAGATTATACAAGAGTTATCGTCAACGCTTCAACTGTCGATCCAAGATATTTAGAAGATGTGGAAGAAGATATTTATAATTTAATGCATCAAAGTAAAAAAATAAGAATTGAAACTCAGCATCCCAAAACCGGAGATAATTTAACTTTGGAAATGGAGATAAATGATAGAAACATTATTAAATGCACAGGCAAAAGAAATTTCCCGGACGGAGAAGTTTTTACAAGTCCGAATGCAAATACTGTTCAAGGTGAAATTTTTGTTGACCTTCCGGTTTTTCAAGGCGGCGGAGATATTCAAGGAATATACTTAAAATTCGAAAACGGAATTATTATCGATTACACAGCGGAAACCGGGTTCGAAATTTTACAGAAAATAATTGAAACTGATAAAGGCTCTCATAGATTAGGCGAAGTTGCATTAGGCATGAATAACGGAATTGAAAAGGTTCTTAAGCATCCTTTGTTCGTTGAAAAAGTTGGCGGAACTTTACATATTGCCATCGGCGCCAGTTATCCTGAATGTTATGTAGATAATCTTACTGCAAAAAATGCGTATCAGCAAACAGATAAGTTCCTTCAGAAAGGAATCATGAACAGCTCTGCACAGCATGTTGATATTGTTACGGATTTCCGTCCGGGAGGAACAGGAAGAGCAGTTTATTTAGATGAGACAAGATTACAAATTGAAAATAATATTTGGGTCGTTCCACAATAACCCGGCAAATTATGATAAAAAAATATATAAAATTTTTTCTTGTACTGTTAATGTTGTTTATTGGTATTTCTTGTAAAGAAAAGTCTATTACTCAACCGGATACAAAAAAAACACGATCTTATTATTTGGGATTTACACCCTTCCCGTATGATGTAACACAGGAAGCTGTCGATTATAGCTACAAGATAATCAGTACAGATGCAGATATTATTGCTCAACATTTTGATGACGGAATCCCTTGGCAGGAAGCTTTGGACGGCAAAGACTTTCATCAAAATATTATGAATGATTGGCAATTTAGAAAATCACATACACCCGTTGGTCATAAAGTTTACTTAGCAATTACTCCTATTAATATTAGTAGAGATGGTTTAGCTCCTTACAAAGGAGAAAAGGGTGAGATGCCACTTCCTCCACCTTGGGATTCCTACAAATTTAATAACCAGAATATAAAAACTGCATATTTAAACTACGCTAAAAGAATAATAAATTATTTCAACCCGGATTATTTAGCAATCGGAATAGAGGTAAACTTACTTGCAGCTTCTGATCCCACTTTAGGTAAGTGGAACGCATATTTGGAACTTCACAAATTTGTTTACACTAATTTGAAAAAACTTTACCCTACTCTGCCAATTATGGTTTCCTTAACTGGAATGGACTTAATTGACGGTTACAAAAATGTAAATCACCAATCGCAAACTAAAGCGCTAAACAATATTATAAATTATACAGATTATTTTGGTCTTTCCATGCACACATTTTTGAGTAAATTCTCAGCCGATATTATTGATTCTACAATATTTCAAAATATTTTTGAGCTTTCCAACAAACCAATTGCGATTTGTGAAACAAGCTATCCTGCTCAGGAATTTTCAATCTTTAATAATTCAGTTGTATTCCGGGGTTCTGAAGAAAAGCAAAAAAAGTATTTCGAATTATTATTATCCGCTTCAGAAAGGTATCCAGTTAAATTTATTATTAACTTTGTAATTCGAGATTATGATGCATTATGGGAAGCAATCGGGTCACCGGATAATATTGAAAAAGTATGGCGAGATACCGGGTTTTACGATGAAAAAGGTACTCCTAGAAAAGTAAGAGATTTATGGCTGCGAAATTTACAACTTAAAGTACAATAGAAGCATTTTTTAATTACTAACTAAAGTTATTATGAACATATCAATTGAATCGGAAATAGGAAAACTGGAAGGAGTTATTATTCACACACCCGGTAAGGAAGTGGAAAATATGACTCCGCAAAACGCTGAACGCGCTCTATACAGTGATATATTAAATTTATCGGTTGCACAACATGAATACTCGGAATTCCTCGGCGTTCTAAATAAACTAACAAACACTTTTGAGTTAAAAGACCTTCTTGTTGATGTACTGAAAAATGGAGAGGCTAAAAATCACTTGCTTAACAACATTTGTTTTAATGAGCAAAGTGAATATATAAAGCAAGAATTAGAACAATTGGGCCCAAATGAATTTGCTACTCAATTAATTGAAGGAGTTCCGGTTAATAAAAATAATTTAACTTCTTTTCTAAGTAATAAAAGGTATGCATTACAACCGCTTCATAATTTATTTTTCACGAGGGATAGTTCTATAAGTATACGCAACACTGCTTTAATAGGTAAGTTTGCAAACTTGGTACGTGAAAGAGAATCAAAAATAATGGAAACAATATTTAAATTTCATCCGGAGTTTAAGAACAATATCTTAGATCCGCATAATAGTAAAAGCATCAATCATGACAATACTACAATAGAAGGCGGAGACATAATTGTTGCGCGTGATGATATTATTCTTGTTGGTATTGGTATGCGTACTACTTCTTACGGAGTTGATTTTATAATCGATCATCTTAAACAGAGTAAAATTAAAAAGCATTTAATCGTACAGGAATTACCAAAAAATATTGAATCATTCATCCACCTTGATATGGTGTTTACTCTTTTGGACGTTGACAAATGCATGGTCTATAAACCTGTAGTAATTGATCAATATAATCTAAGAACCGTACATATTGAAATAGATAATGGAGAAGTAGTTAGGATTGAAGAGGAGCACAATATTCTTGAAGCGTTAAGCAAACTGGGATTAGAATTAAAACCTATTTTCTGTGGCGGCAACACCGATGAATGGATACAAGAACGAGAGCAGTGGCATAGCGGAGCTAACTTTTTTGCATTTTCACCCGGTAAAATTATGGGCTATGGAAGAAATAGTTATACTATTGAGGAACTAAATAAAAACGGTTTTGAGGTTATTAAAGCGAAAGATGTGCTTAACAATAAAACTCATCCCGATAACTTTTCCAAATGTGTTATTACGATTGAGGGAGATGAACTTGCACGAGGTGGCGGAGGATGCAGGTGTATGACAATGCCGATCAATAGAAAATCTATTACTTTCTAGAGACTTAATTTATGAATGAATTTATTTTAATCGGACTTGCTACATTAATAGTTGTGGGTATTTTTGCACAATGGTTATCTTGGAAATTTAAGATTCCCTCAATTTTATTGCTCCTTATTTTAGGAATAATTGCCGGACCTGTATTAAATATCCTAAACCCAGACGAATTATTCGGCGGACTTCTCTTCCCTTTTGTTTCCATTTCAGTTTCAATCATTTTGTTTGAAGGTGGACTAAGTCTACATTTTAAAGAACTAAAAGAAACATCAACTATAATTAGAAATTTAATTGTTGTTGGAAATCTTATTACATGGATTTTAACAACATTAGCAGCTTATTATATTTTACATTTCCAATTTGAACTTTCTTTATTGCTTGCGGCAATTTTAATAGTTACAGGTCCAACGGTAATTATTCCGCTTCTGCATCAAATTAAACCGAAAGGCAAAGTAAACTCGATATTGAAATGGGAAGGCATTATAAACGACCCCGTCGGCGCTATCCTTGCAGTTATAGTTCTTGAAGTAATACTTACAGCAGGATTTAAAAGCGCTTTTTCTGTGATTGCTGTAACTGTCCTTAAATCTTTATTAGTAGGTAGTTTTCTAGGAATTGGTATTGGTTTTATCCTTGTATATTTACTAATGCATCATTTTATTCCCGACTACTTAGAAAACCCGATTACACTATCAACGGTTATTGGCGTTTACGCATTATCTAATTTTATTCAAGCTGAAAGCGGATTAATTACAGTAACAGCTATGGGAATATATCTTGCAAATCAAAACAAAGTTGTTGTAAGGCATATTATTGAATTCAAAGAAAATCTTAGGGTGCTGCTGATTTCTTTACTTTTTATTGTTCTTGCCGCTAGATTAAAGATATCTGATTTACATCTTTTGAATAGTACAAGTTTTATTTTTGTGGCAGCTTTAATCATAATAATAAGACCTGCTGCAATTTTTCTTTCTACAATAAACTCGCAGTTAAAATTCAAAGAAAAATTATTCCTTTCCAGTATGGCGCCAAGAGGAATTGTAGCTGCAGCCGTTACTTCTCTATTTGCTATAGAATTAACTAATCACGGAATACAAAACTCCGAATTACTTGTTCCGCTTATGTTTTTAATAATTATTGCCACCATAACAATATATGGTATCGGCGCTTTCCCTTTATCAAAAATATTAGATATAACAGATGCAAATCCGCAAGGTTGTTTAATTGTTGGGGCTCACTCTTTAGGCCGTTCAATTGCAAAGGCATTAGATGATGAAGGATTTAAAACTTTATTGGTTGATACAAACAGGGCAAATATCCATGAAGCTAAAATGGATGGGTTAAATGCTGTTTTTGGAAACATACTGTCAGAATCAATTATTGATGAATTGGATTTAGAAGGTATTGGAAAACTTTTGGCAATTACCTCCAACAATGAAGTGAATTCGCTTGCCACATTGCAATTTGCAAGTATATTCGGAAGTGCAAATATTTTTCAAATTGGAATTGATGGAGACAAAGACGGTAAGGTTGATGAAGTATCAAAAGAATTAAGAGGTAAAATCCTTTTTAGTGAAAATTCTATGCTGTGCACACTTGAAAAGCTTATTATTGACGATTCCTCAATAAGTTCTACACAAATAACCAAAGAGTTTGATTTTGAGAAAATGAAAAAGAAATATGGTAAACAAAATATTATTCCAATGTTTCTTATAACACCAAAAAAAGAGCTTAAAATATACTCACTAAATAATAACTTAATTCCTCAACCCGGTGATATTTTAATGAACTTAATTTTAAAATCCGCTTAATTCAGAATTCACTAAGACCGAGAATATTTTAATTTTTGCGAATCATAAATTTAAAAATAAAAAAGCCGCACATTTGTACGGCTCCAATTTCTTAATTGTCAAAAAAGCATTTATGATTTTAAGCCATATTTCTTCTTAAATCTTTCCACTCTACCGGCTGAATCAACCATCTTTTGTTTGCCGGTAAAAAACGGATGACATTCATTGCAAATTTCTAATTTTATTTCACTGACTGTAGACATTGTTACAAAGTGATTTCCACATACACAACTAACTTCGCATTTTTGATATGTTGGGTGTATTCCTTTTTTCATCTTCCTAATCCTTTAAAATTTAGTCTACAAGTATAATAACTTTTAATAAAATTATCAATCTAAAAATTCTGATCACATTAATTCTTATCTTGACGGATTAACTCTTTGATTTAAGATTTTATTTATGGAATCTAATCTGGTTCTCCATTCTTCTAAAAATTTCCGATTTAGTTGTTCTCGAATATAAAAACCGTTAAATCCGGATTGTTTACGAACGCCGCCTACAAGCGTACTCTGAGCCTGAGTGGAATTTTTAGAAAGTCCACCTATTGCAGCATCAACATTAACAGATTTACTCTTATCAAATGGCAAATCAACATATTCTTCATCAATTACATCATTCGGTTTAACAACTATTCTTAAAGCTTTACTTTGTTTTGGTTCTGATGCTGTATTTTTCTTTTTTGAATTTGTATCTGAAAAAGAACTCCCCAAAGGTTTTTGATCCAGAATTACATCGTTTAAACTTTTGGGATAATCATTATTATTAACCGAACCCATTATCTTTGCAGGTTCCTGTAATTGTAAATTAAAATCATCCGATTGATTGAAAAAGACAAAGAATAGAACGACAGCAGAAATTACCAAACCGGTAGTGGGAACAAGAACCCAAAAAAAGTTATATTGCTTCACTTCGCTTTTAATATTAAAGTTTTTGTTGTTAATGCGCGTCATCAGATTGAACTCGAAATTTTCCGACGCATTAACTTTCGGAAGATTGTTGAGCAATTTAATTATTTCTTGGTGTTCAGAATCTTCATTGTAAAATTTTTTGTTCATCTATCACCCTTTGTAAATATTTTTTAATAACTTTTGCAATTGTTTACGTCCCCGGTTTATTCTTGATTTAACAGTACCGATTGATAACTTAGTAATCTCTGCAACTTCCTCATAAGATAATCCCTGCACATCTCTTAAAACTACAACTTCTCTATATACCGGTTTTACCTTTTTCAAAGCTTTTTCAACCATTTCACGACTAATTGAATTATCGGTTGCTCTATCGGGAGCTATAAACGATTTATCCTCAACTTGAAGCTCTTGATCATCATCGTGATTATTTAATGAAAATATTACCCTTCGTTTCCTCCTTTTAAGTTCATTACGAGCTAAGTTTCCGGCAATTGTATAAATCCATGTCGAAAATTTTGCAAACGATTTGTAGGAATCTTTGTTTAAATAAAACTTAATCATCGTATCTTGAACAATATCACTCGCTACATCTTTATTTCCTACAAATCTGAAAACATAATTCATTAAAGGATCTTTGAAACGTTTAACTAAAAGTTCATAAGCTTCAATAGTATCATTATCTTGAAATTCTTTTATTAGCTGTTCGTCAGTAAGATCTTTTAAATTATTTTTCAATGTTTTTTATACTCACTTAAGATTAGAATTGTTTCAAATTTTATAAATGATTTTAATTTTATTATGCATAAAAACAAAAAATGTAATCCTCATCAAAAATTAAGAAGTTATTTCATTTAATTCATCATTTCTGAAATAAGTTTTGCACCAATTGTTTTGTTGTCTGCAGAAGTTGTTTTAAGCGTTAAATCCGCATTAAAAAGCGCTTCGGCAGCTTTTAACAGCCTATTTTCCGTCCTGAAATACTTTGCACTTTTACATTTTCTATAATAGTAAATGGAAACTTCTATTGCTTTTGCTGCTTTATTGTCGGGAATTTTTCTCATATCTAGTTCAATTGATTGTGCAATAACCGAAATAAATTTTGTCAACATAGATATTATCCTTGTTAAATCTTGACCGGTATCAAGAAGATTGAAGACAATTTGCAGCGCCTTTGCTTCTTCCCCGCGTCCAAGAGCATCCTGCAGATTAAAAATATTATACTCCTTTGTTAAAGAAGATAATTTTTTAATCGTTTCAATCGTAATTTCCTTATTTTCTCCAAGATAATTTACAAATTTGTTGAGCTGCATTTCTAATAACGACTTATCTTCCCCCACAATTTCTACTAGTGCATAAGCATTTTCAGAAGATAATTTTATATCCAGCTTATTTGCTTTTGAAATAGCCCATTTTATTAGATCAGTACCTTTCAGTTCCTTTGCTTCAAAAAGGTAGTTTTTTTCCGCTAATAAATTATACGGAGCTGATCTTAAATTAGTTATTTTCCCCTTTTGAATTAAAACTAAAATAGTAGTTTCAGAAGGATTTTCTACATACGATAAAAACTCTTTCTTATCACCTATATTCTCAAAGTTTTTAACAACCATTAATTTACGACCGGATCCGAACGGGAAAGCATAAGCCATATCTAAAATTTCGGATATCTTTTGTTTTTTTTCGACACGAATTATATCTTTATCAAAATCTGATGTAATTAAAGGCGAAACTACCGATTCCAGAGTTTTTACCGCTTCATCAATAGCGTAAGCATCCATCCCGAAAAAGAAATAAATCGGCAGTATTTTTTTAACAGAAAGACTATTACTTAACGAATAAATTGAAAGAGCATTTTTATTTTCCGCTCGAGAATTCACTTATAACAGCACCTTTAAAAACTTGTTGTAAAAAAGATCGGATGTAGAAGAAAAAACTAATTTAGAATAGCCCTCAAATTTTACTAATAGTTACCTCTTCCATTACTACATCACTTAGAGGTTTGTCAAAAGGCTTTGAAGTTTGCACTTTACCAATTTTTTCAACAATATCCATCCCGTTAACAACTTTTCCGAATATGCTGTGTTTACCGTCGAGCCACGGAGTAGGAACTAGTGTTATAAAAAATTGACTTCCGTTTGTATTAGGACCCGCATTAGCCATAGAAAGCATTCCCGGTTGGTCGTGTTGAAGATACGGTTTAAATTCATCCTCAAATTTACTTCCCCAAAAGCTTTCACCGCCGCTTCCCGTTCCCGTGGGATCTCCACCTTGAATCATAAAATTATCAATAACTCTATGAAAAATAATTCCGTTATAGTAACCTTTAAGTGACAAACCAACAAAATTTTCTACAGTCTTTGGTACATCATTGGCAAATAGTTCAATCTCTAAATTACCCATATTGGTTTTTATTGTTGCTATTAGTTTTTCGTTTTCATTTAAACTCATTAAGTCTTTCACTTTAACCTCTATTTTATTTAATCCTATATTTACTTTTTTGTTATTTTTCGTACATCCCCAAAAAGAAAGGAGAACAAAAAATAGTACAAAACTTTTTTTCATTTTTTATTCAATTTTGAAGAATATTAAAGTATAATAAAAATAAAATTGCCAAGCCAATAATGACTCTATAAACTACAAAAACATAAGTTGTGTTTGTTCTTAAAAATTTCAATAAAAATCCTATTGCCAAATAACCGCTTATTGCAGCGGCAAGAGTGGCTACTGCATAATTAACTAATCCGGAAAAATCTATAAAATCCAATGCTTCGTAAAATTGTAATAGTCCACTTCCTAAAACAGCCGGAATACTTAAAAGGAATGAAAATCTTGCAGCTGTTTCGCGTTTAAGACCTAAAAACAATCCACCTGTAATTGTTGTACCGGAACGTGAAGAACCGGGAATAAGTGCGAGTGATTGAAAAAAGCCGATTATTAGAGCATCGAGCCAGGTTATCTCTTTTAATCCTTTCCTGAATTTTCCAACCATTTCCGAGATTGCCAAAACAATTCCCCAAACAATTAAACTAATACCAATAACCTGGAGATTCTTTGTAAACGCACCTTCAATGGCATCTTTGAAACCAAGTCCGATAATAACAACCGGAATGGAACCGATTATTATATACCATCCCATTTTTGAATTAAAAGTCTGCTCTGAAAATTTTTTTCTGTGAGAGAAATTATCTTTTAAAAAATCGACTAAAATATGCCACAAGTCATTCCAAAAGTAAATTAAGATTGCTAATAAAGTACCAAGTTGAATAACAGCAATGAACGCCGTCCATTGTTCTGGTTTATCCGCAGAAATTAAGCCTAACAATTTGCCTGTAACCGTAAGATGACCTGTACTGCTGATTGGTAAAAATTCGGTTAGTCCTTGAATTAAACCTAAAAATATAGCTTCAATAATTGACACATTAACCTCTTAGAAAAAATAAGAAATACCAAGCCTAACACCGGCTGATAATGAATTAAGATTATATTTCTGACCATTCGGATTTTGTATTTCACCTAAAAAATCATTCCGCAAATCACCGCCGATATTTGCATATAAATTCCCACTCAACAACGTGTGCCCTTGTATTCTCAGCAAAAGACCAAATCCGGATGTAGAATAATTTGTTGTACCAATAATTCTTTCGTCTAAAGAAACATATCTATAACCTAATCCCCCGCCAAATTTAATTTTATATCCTTCTCCCGAAATTACATAGTATGCTAATAAAGACGGTTTATGATGTGAATATGAAATCTCGTAAGAGGCACCTAATAAAGGAGTGTTATACGAAAATAAAGAAAGTGAATATTCCATTCCAATCTGAAAGTTTTGTTTCAAATTGTAATCGGCTTCTATAAAAAATTCACCTGTACTTTTAAACGATGGCAATTGATCGGCTTGTGCAAAATTATTATTGACATAATCCGTAAAAGACGATGAATAAACCATGTTTATGCCCATACCACCGGTAATATCAAACTGTGCAAAAATAGATGATGATACAAAAACAAAAACAACTATGAGTTT
The DNA here is from genome assembly GCA_965554225.1 of uncultured bacterium. Taxonomy (GTDB): domain Bacteria; phylum Bacteroidota; class Ignavibacteria; order Ignavibacteriales; family Melioribacteraceae; genus BMS3ABIN04. The sequence continues at coordinate 25,637 of CBEVZC010000007.1, forward strand.
TTTCATTCTTCAGCCGTCCTAGCTTTGAAGGCACTTAAAAAGTCGACAGTAAGCATCCCTTTCTTAGCTTGTTTTTTATTAATGAAAAAGGTGAAAGAGATTGCAGTAATAATAAACATTACGTAAGTAATAAGGTGAGTAAGTATTGCAAACGCACTACTAATATCTTTCCCGAAGTTGAATAAACCGACCAAAACAGATTTTGTAATCCAATGATAAGAACCGGTTGCACCGGGTGTTGGAATGATAACGCCAAATGCACTTATCGTCATAAGAATCCATGCCATACCGTACGATACCGTTTGAAGGTCGTTCATTCGAAGCATTAAAAATCCAACATAAGACGTAAGACCATACAATAGCATCATGATAACGCTTAAAGATACTATTGTAAGCAAGGATCGCAGAGTTTTTATGCTTGAAAAACCATCTATGAGTAAGTGAAAAATCCCGGCTAATTTATCAGCAACTTTTCCCGAGATTTTACTTACAAAAGTAATTATTGCGTTATAAAACTTTTCTTTAAACCGAACTAAAAGGAAAAGGAAAATTATGGCTGCAAAAATACCGGCGAACATTAAACCTAATGCCGACTTTAGCCAAGAGAATTCAGAAAACAGATTACCCGGATAAATTATTACGCTTACCAAAATAGAAATCCCTAATATCAAAAAGTCAATTACCCTTTCTACAATTATGGTTCCGAACATAGAAGTTCTGGAAATATCTTCCCACCTGCCTAAAAATAAAGGCCGGTATAGTTCTCCTAATCTTGGAATAGCACAGTTAACACCGTAACCTACAAAAATAGCACCGAGTAAATTAAGAATAGAAGTTTTAGGTTTCACGGAATGAATAATCATTCTCCATCGATAAGCTCTAATAAGGTGGGAAAAAAACCAAGTTAACAAGAAAATAAAAAACCAAAAAATCGAAATGTGAGCAATAATATTCAGAACATTTCCAAAATTGATGTTATTGAACGCTAAATATAGGAATAAAAGCATCAAAATAATTGGCAGACTAATACTTAAAAATCTTTTGATACCAGATTTCTTGTTATCTAAGGTCAATAATTTTAATTCCTTTTTTAGGGGTGAACGAAAATAATTTTTTAGATAATTTTTGGTTAATATTAATCTTTTTAAATTCAAAGATAATACTATTGCCATTAACAGTAACCAGTTCTAAGCGGTTAATCAATTTATCTATTGTAATTCTTAAAACGGCAGATCTAAAATTCAGTTTATTTTGCAACGGGACTAATTTAATTAAGTTATTTCCTTTGCTTTTGACTGGTGTCACATCTTCAATTTTACATTTTGACGGATAGTCAATAATTATCTTTTTAAGTGAAAAGATAGAGGGATTATCGGAAGTATAATTTATTACTACCCTTTTTAACTTCTTATTATAATTCCAAACTGTTTTTCCATCGTTTATAATGGACATTATTTTATTATCAATTCTAAACATATCCGTTTTTTTATAATAAAATTTCCCTTCAAATTTTTTTACACCATCAGAAAATGTAATAATATCAGCACTTAAATCTTTAACAGTATCAAATTTTTTTTGAACTTGTTTAACCAGCTCTTGCGGTGTTTGTGCCATAACGGAAGCAACTGATAATAGAAATAATAATAATAAATTTTTGTACATTACAAAGACCTTAAAATAGTTTCTAACTGCTCCTCGTTTTCTACCAAGACTTCCCGTGCTTTGCTTCCTTCGGAACCGCCGACAATGCCTGCTTCTTCTAATTGATCAACTATTCTGGCCGCTCTGGAATATCCTAATTTTAATCGACGCTGGAGTAGAGAAACGGAACCTTGCTGGTGCCTCACAATAACTCTTGCCGCATCTTCAAACATCGGATCATACTCAAGTAAACTTCCCCCGGCCGATTGTTTCTTTTCAACCAATGAAGGCAATAAATATCGTTTTGAAAATCCTTTTTGAACATAAATAAAGTTTGTTACCTTCTCTACTTCATCGGTAGAAATAAAAGCATTCTGCATTCTAATTGGTTTGGGAAGTCCGCCGGGTAAAAACAGCATATCGCCTCTACCAAGTAATTGTTCCGCTCCGTTCATGTCGAGTATGGTCCTTGAATCAATTTTTGTAGCTACTTGGTAGGCAATTCTAGCAGGAAAATTTGCCTTAATTACACCGGTTATTACATTCACCGACGGTCGCTGCGTAGCAACCACCAAATGAATACCAACAGCGCGTGCCAATTGAGCGAGTCGAGCTATTGGAGCTTCCACTTCCTTGCCTGAAGTCATCATTAGATCCGCAAGTTCATCAATAATAACCACAATATATGGTAATTTATAATGCTTCATTTTGTCGGTATCGGCAGGTTTTATTTTAGGATTAGCAACTTTTTTATTATAATCTACAATGTTCCTTACTCCGGCTTTTGCAAGTTTATCGTATCTATGTTCCATTTCAATTTCTACGGACTTAAGGATCAATAATGCATTCTGAGGATTTGTTATGATTTCTTCATTTAAGTCGGGTGAAACAGCCAAATAATGTTTATTTAATTTTTTATAAAATGATAATTCAATTTTCTTTGGATCCGTTATAACAAATTTAACTTCCGATGGATGCTTGGAATAAATAAGACTATTAATTAACATATTTATTCCCACACTCTTACCGGAACCTGTAGAACCGGCAATAAGAAGATGCGGCATTATCGCTAAGTCTGTAATATAAACATCTCCGATGATTGTTTTACCGAGTGCAATTGGTAATTCTGCTTTAATATCTTTTAATTTTGTGAGAACAGACCTGGCGCTAACTATAGCAGATTCTGCATTCGGTATTTCCACGCCAATTGCACTTTTACCCGGAATAGGAGCAATAATTCTTATACCGCGTGCCGCCAAAGCTAATGCAATATCGTGCTCAAGACTAACAATTCTACTTATCTTTACACCCGGAGCAGGAACAATTTCGTACTGAGTAACAACAGGCCCGGGTGTAACGGAAATATCTTCAATATCTATATCAAAAAGTTTGAGCTTCTCTTTTAATAATTCAGCATTATGCTTTAACTCATCTTCCGAAATTTGCACACTTTCGTCTTCTCTCATTTCCAGCAAAGAGAGTGGAGGAAATTTATAATGAATATCCTCTTCCCACTGATCCGGAAGTTTTTCTTCATCTTCCGAAATTTGTTGTTGTAAATCTATTTTGTCGTCTTCTTTACCGAGAGATTTAGATTGACTGACAATAGATTCAGGATCGACTTGCGAATTATCGGTAACATCCAGCTGATCTTTCCTAACAATCCTAATTGTAGTCTCACTATCTTGATTTTCTTCAATAGCTAAATTATCTTCCGAAGAATGCTTGCTGAAAATTTTCTTTTTTTGTTTTTTCTTTCCTAATTTTTTGATGGCCGTTAAATTCGTCTCCGATTTTTTCCGGGCCAAATTACTGCCCGCCGGAACCGTTTCAGGCTCAGCTAAACCTTCTTTGAAAAACTTTGAAATTGATGCAAAAATTTTGTCGAACGGAATATCAAAAACAAATAAAATTGTAACTAATAATAAAGCGATTAAGAAAACAGAACTTCCTAATGTTCCTAAAATTCTTCCTAATCCAATTCCCAAAAATGTTCCGATGTTTCCGGAAAGTTCATGTATTTCCGTCAGCATACCAGGTTGCGGTGTATTCTGCAACACTCCAAAAAATGTGGCTATAATAAAACCGATAACTAAAAGAAAGTTCGATAAATATGCCGACACTTTATAATCGGAATCTTTTAGAACAGCCAAACCCCAAATGAAAATAATAATAGGAAATACAATTGAGAAATAGCCGATAGTAAGATTTATACAAAAATAAGAAATATAAGCGCCGAAAAGACCAAGCCAATTATGTGTACTTGCAGCCCGGTGAACAAATTCGGAATCGGAAGAAAATATTTTAGACATATCACCGAAGAAAGAACCTAAATTTGCCTCATCAAACCTGGAATAAGAAAGGATACTTAAAAATACAATTAGCGCAAATGCCATTAAAAGTATTCCTAAAATCTTTTTCTTTTGTTGTGTAGAAACTAATAATTGCGAATTTGAATTTGCACTTTTCGGTTTAGTATTTTTTTTCTTAACTGCCATACATCCTAATTAAAAATCAATAAATTATATTGCGAGTGATTTAAGAATCCCATTTTTGAAATATGGTATTACGGAACAACTATTAATTCGAGAAGCAAAACTAATATCTTCTTCAAACCCAAGGTCAATCAGTTCCTTACCGTGACAACTATTTCTTAACATATTTTCAATATCTTTTTTAAATTTATTGTATAATACTTGTGCTGCTTTGGAAGCATCTGAAAATTTTAGCGAACTACTTTTTTGCTTCATAAGTGAAATTAAATTCCCGGCGCAGACTGCATCTTCCAGACTAAATTGTTTATTCGCTCCCGCACAAAGAATTGTAAAATCATCATTTAATCTTACCAGGTTATTAGCAATACTTTCAATATTATTAAAACTACAAATAAATAAATTTTTAGAATACCTCGCTTCCACAATAGCTTTGGAACCGTTTGATGTATAAAGAATTATTGATTTTCCCTTAACTATTTCTTCCGAATATTCCAAGGGTGAATTACCAAGTAAAAATCCATCAACTTTTTTTGAGTTTCTTTCACCGCCTAATAAAGTTTGACCGCTAAAAGCGCTGCCGGAAACTTTCATAGCAAATTCAAAACTATCAACAGGAATAATTTCCCGCGCTTTATTTGTTAAAGCGGCAAGAATTGTTGTTGAAGCTCTTAATACATCTATTACTACTGTTGTTTTCGATGTAAAATAGAGTTCATCAACGCCTACTCTGGAAAAAATTGTATGTATTTTCATCCTACTTATGGATAAATGGTAATTTAACTATTTCAGCATTATGGTTTTTATTCCTTATCTGAATATCTACAGTTTCTCCTTCTTTGGCAAATTCCATTGCTACATAACCCAAGGCAATGGGTTTTTCTAAAATGGGACTTACGGTACCACTAGTAATAATTCCAACTTCATTATCATTTTTAAAAATTTTATACCCATGACGAGGGAAAGCTTTTTGTGTTAATACCATAGGGACTAACTTTCTCTTAAGTCCTTCTTCTTTAACTTTAAGCAGAACATCGCGGGCAATAAAATCACCTTTTTTTAATTTTGTTATCCAGCCCAGGCCGGCTTCCAAAGTATTAGTTGTTTTGTCAATATCATTTCCGTAAAGACAATAACCCATTTCCAGTCTTAACGAATCACGAGCACCTAATCCTGCCGGTTGAATGCTAAATTCCTTTCCGGCTTCGAATATTGCATTCCATAATTGAACAGCAATTTCCTCGTCACCCTTAAAATAGAGTTCAAACCCAAGTTCTCCGGTATATCCTGTGCGGGAAACAATCATATCAATACCGTTAATTTTTGCATTGAAGAAATGATAAAATTCAAGATCAATCGGTTTGTCTGAAATTTTCTCAAGTACTTTCCTTGAGTTTGGTCCTTGAACCGCAATAAGAGAATATTCGTCACTTTCGTTCGTTAAATTCGCACCAAATTTATTATTTTCTTTGATCCAATTAAAATCTTTTTCTATGTTAGAGGCATTTACAACAAGCATGTATTCGTTTTCATTTAACATATAAACAAGTAAATCATCAACAATTCCGCCGTCATTATAGCATATTGCCGAATACTGAGCTTGACCTACAACTAGTTTGGCAGCATTATTTACGGTAACATATTGAATCAAATCCAAAGCATGTTCCCCTTTAACTTTAAATTCTCCCATATGTGAAACATCGAATACTCCAACCGAATCTCTAACGGCTTTATGTTCCGCAATAATTGAAGAATATTGGACAGGCATTAAATATCCCGCAAAGTCAACTATTTTAGCACCTAATTTTTCATGAACATCGAATAATTTTGTTTTCTTCATAATTTGCTCACTTATAAGTTTTGAAAATATTTAAATTCTATATAAAGAAAAGTACGAAAAATTCAAATTTTTTGAATATAACATTTTCGAAATGTTAAAATTAGATAATTACTCAAATACCTAACTTAATTAGAAATTAGTTTAATAACTCACCCGTTTTACTTGCTCTAATCTCGAATATTTGAGGATTCATTTTCTCATCTTCTACAAGCTTTATTCTAATAAAATTTTTGAATTGCATTTTTGTTAACAAACTAATTTTGCCGTCTTTAAGTTTTCTTCCCAAAGAAGGATGAACAGTTAAAATCAAACTTTTAGCTTTGCCTTCGTTTTTATATTTTTTTAGCCATTCTTCAAATTCATGAACTAAATTTGATTTCTTTGTTAGCAAACCGGTTCCTCCGCAATATGGACAAGGTTCGTACATTGATTGAACCAAATTGGATCCAATCCGCTGCCGGGTTATTTGCATCAATCCGAAATCGGTCATTGGGAGCATTGCAATTTTAGCACGATCTTTTTTAAACTCTTTTCTAAGTTCATCATAAACTTTCTTTCTATTTTTATCGTCTTCAAGATCTATAAAGTCAACAACAATCAAACCGCCAATATCTCGCAAACGCAGCTGTCTTACAATCTCTCTAGAAGCTTCCAAATCGGTTTTTAAGGAATTTAGTTCCTGTTCTTTTTTAGCTGCATATCTACCGCTGTTAACATCAATTACGCTCATTGCTTCGGTATGCTCAATAATAATATAACCTCCACTGGGCAAAGGAACTCTTCTACCTAAAAGTGTTTTAATTTGTTCCTCAATTTTAAATGCATCAAAAATCGGTTGGTCTTCTTTATACAATTGAATTCTATCAATCAATTCGGGTTGAATAAATTCGACGTAATCCCTTATTTCTCTATAAATCTTTTTCGAATCAATAAATACTCTGGATACATCCGGTGAAAACAAATCTCTTATAACACTAATTGTAGTGCTTACGTCGTTGTAAAGTAAAGCCGGAGGTTTTCTATTTTTTGCTGCTTCTTCCAAAGTATTCCACGTTTTCAATAAAAATTTCAAATCACTCGCAATTGCGTTTTCTTCTTGTTCTTTTGCATTCGTTCGAATTATCAGACCATAATTCTCAGGTAAAATACTTTTAGCTATTTGTTTAAGTCTCCTTCGTTCTCTATAATCTGCAATTTTTTTAGAAATTCCAATTTTATTATCAAAAGGTAAAAGCACACAAAACCTGCCCGGTATTGAAATTGCCGTGGAAATTCTAACGCCCTTGTTTTCAACAGGCTCCTTAATTATTTGCACAAGCATTTCTTGTCCTTTATGCAGCTTTGGGACTTGCCTAATTACTCTGGCTCTACTTCTTTTTTCATTTTCCCCATTACTATCTTCTTCGCTATCTTCGTCATCTAAATTTACGTCTTCATCTTCTAAAAGATTTTGCAATGCTTCAAACGTATCCCCGATATCGGAGAAATGTAAAAAAGCGTCGTGTTTAAGACCTATATTTACAAAAGCGGCGCGAATTCCCGGAAGGACTCTGGCAATTTTACCTAAATAAACATTTCCTACCATCTTCCCTCTTTCCGGGTTGTCTACAAAAAAATCGGCTAAAACACCATTTTCTGTAATTGCGACACGGTTTTGAAGAGTGGAAGAATTAATTATTATTTCTTTTCTCATTATTTCCCTTTTACAGGGTACTAAAAATCAAGAAAAAGCGGTTATTCCGTGAGTTTAAAAAGTTTTGTAATATTTACGAAGCAAAACAAATTTTATATTAAAAAAGCTTTGCTCTTTAATTTAATTCATATAATAAAATATAAATTTGGTTGTTCAAATTAAATCCTATAAAAATATAATATTACAATATTAATTAGATGTAACGCTAGAAACTTTTTCTAACTTTTCACTCTCTAATAACCAAAAGAGTACCCTGTTATTAAATTTTTGTTGATAAATAGTTAAATCTTCTTCTTGATATAATTTTTTTTGAATTTTTTCCGTATGACTATTTAATAGTTTTATTAATTCCTCTTTTGTGTGAATTAGAAATATTTCGTCCAATAAATTTCTAATTCCAATTGAATTTTTAAAATACCATATAATGTGTTTTTTTGCCTTATCCACACCGCTAATTTCGCCACATTCTCTAATTAAAAGGTTAATATGTTTTAATGCAACTAATTTTATTCTTTCAATTTCGGGCGGCCCGGGATCATAGCCTTTTTCCATAAGTATATTAAACCGCTCAAATATAAAAGGATTTCCAAGCGTACCTCTGGCAACCATTACCGAATCGCAACCGGTTTCATCCAGCATCTGTTTTGCATCTTCCGGCGAAAATACAGAACCATTCCCCACAACCGGAATTGATACATACTCTTTTACTTTTCCAATCCATTCCCAGTTTGCCTTTCCTGAAGCGCTATCTTGTTTTGTCTTTGCATGTACAAATATTAATGAAGCGCCGTTATCTTCCGCTATTTTAGCAACTTCAAGAATATTTATTTTGTTTTTATTTGCACCTAATCTTAATTTAACCGAGACCGGTATTCCTTTGGCAGCTTTGCTCATTGCAGCTACTAATTTTCCTAAAAGGACAGGATCATCCAGTAGGCACGAACCCATGCCTACCGAGACAACTTTATGAACAGGACAACCGCAGTTCAAATCTATAATATCCGGATTTGTAACGGATAATTCGGCTATGGCTTCTTGAACAATTAGCGGATCGTTAGCTAAGAGTTGGATTCCAATTGGTTTCTCGGATCTATGAAAAGTAGCTCGCCTAAGAGTCTCAAAATTCCCTTTTCTAATTCCATCGGCGCTAACCATTTGAGTAAAAGTTAATCCTGCGCCATGTTCCTTTGCTATTATTCGGAACGCCGAATCTGTAATTTCAGTCATAGGAGCTAAAATTAACTTATTACCAATATCCAAATTACCAATTTTCATTAATACTCAACCAATATAAAAAATGCCGAATACCAATTCGGCATTTAATTTATTGAATTATTTCTTCTCTGAATCAGATTGATTTTCTTTAAGCAATGCTTTCCTAGAAAGACTATATTTCCCGTTCTCTTTTTTAATCAGCTTCACTTTAACTTTGTCACCTTCTTTAAGAAAATCAGTCACTTTATTAACGCGTGTATTATCAATCTGAGATATATGCAGCAATCCCTGCACACCCGGCAAAAACTCAACGAATGCTCCAAAGTCCATTATCTTAACCACTTTGGCATCATAGCTTTTACCAATTTCAGGTTCTGCAGTTAATTGTTTAATATAATCTCGTGCAGCATTAACCTTATCAAGATCAGCACCGGAAACATGAACAGTTCCGTCCTCGTCAATTGAAATTACTACACTGTACTCCTTTTGAATTCCCTGAATAACCTTTCCGCCGGGACCAATAACCGAACCGATTTTATCAGAATTGATTTTAAACGAAAGCTGTTTAGGAGCATATTGAGATAACATTTCTCTTGCCGCACCAAGACCCTCATTCATAATTCCAAGGATGTGTATTCTACCGGCATTAGCTTGCTTTAGAGCTTTTTCCATAATTTCGAAAGAAATACCCTGAATTTTAATATCCATTTGTATTGCCGTTACTCCCTCTTCAGAGCCGGCAACTTTGAAGTCCATGTCACCAAGATGATCTTCGTTTCCGGAAATATCGGAAAGAATAGCATAATTATCACCCTCTTTGATAAGCCCCATTGCAATACCCGCAATAGCTTTTTTAATAGGAACGCCTCCGTCCATTAAAGCCAGCGAACCCGCACAAACCGTTGCCATAGAGGAAGAACCGTTAGATTCCATGATATCTGAGTTTAACCGAATTGCATAAGGAAATTCTTTTTCAGGAGGAATAATACTTTTTAGCGCTCTTTCAGCTAAATTACCATGACCAATTTCTCTACGACCCGGGCCGAAAAATCTACCTGTTTCTCCTACACTGAATGGAGGAAAATTATAATGCAGAATAAATCTTTTCTTATATTCTTCCTGAAGTCCATCTATTATTTGTTCATCGGACTTACTGCCGAGCGTTAAAGTAGTTAAACTCTGAGTCTCTCCTCTAGTGAACAGCGCAGAACCGTGAGTTCTGGCTAACAAACCGGCTTCAACAGTTATCGGTCTTATTTCCGTAGTCGTTCTGCCATCAAGACGTTTGCCGTTTTCAAGAATTTGTTTACGCATGAGTTCTTTTTCCATATCATGCAGTTGAGCTTTTATTTCCTTATCTTCATCGGGATACTTTTCAGCCAAGGCTTCAAGAACTTTGCTATTTAGCTCTTTGTTTTTCGTCATGCGTTCTTTTTTGCCGAGGATTGTAGAAACTAATTCTGCATATTTATCATATGCCAGTTTTTTAACATCTTCAACCAGTTCGTTATTAACTTCAACTATCGGGACCTCCATTTTAGGTTTCCCGCATTCATCCCGAAGTTCATTTTGAATTAGAATAAGCTTTTTAATCTCTTCATGAGCAACTTTAAGAGCTTCTAAAAATACTTCTTCGCCAACTTCTTTGGCTTCGCCTTCAACCATCATAATTGAGTCTTCCGAGCCAGCAACAATAAGTTCCAAATCACTTTCTTCCATTTGAGACAAAGAAGGGTTAACTATGTACTTATCGTCAACTCTGCATACCCTTACTTCACCAATTGGTCCGAGGAATGGAATATCCGAAATAGTTAACGCAGCCGAAGCACCGATTGCAGCTAAAACGTCGGCATCGTTTTCACCGTCAAACGAGTAAACCAGTGCAATAATTTGGGTATCATTCTTATAATTATCCGCAAATAACGGTCTTATTGGTCTGTCAATTAAACGGGAAGTTAAAATTTCTTTTTCCGTCGGTTTCCCTTCTCTTTTAAAAAATCCACCGGGATATTTTCCGGCAGCAAAAGCTTTTTCTCTATATTCAACAGAAAGCGGGAAAAAGTCTATATCTTCCCTTGGTGAATCTGATGCGGTAGCAGCGACAAAAACCATAGTATCGCCACTTCTAACCATAACAGCACCGTTAGCTTGTTTTGCATATCTTCCGTACTCAATTGAAACTACTTTTCCATCAATCTCAACTTCTTTTGTGTAAATCATTTAAATTCCTTTTATTTTCTTATCCCTAATTGTTTAATTATTGTTCTATATCTTTGGATCTCTTTTCTTTTCAGATAATCCAACAGTCTTCGTCTTTTACCAACCATTTTCATTAAACCTCTTCTTGAAGCATGATCTTTTTTATGATTTGAAAAGTGATCTCTCAACGAATTGATACGTTCCGTAAGTATGGCAATTTGAACTTCTGCCGTACCTGAATCTTTTTCGTTTTTGCCAAATTGTTTAACCAATTCCAGCTTTTTTTCATTTGTAATGGACATTATAGATACCTCATTTTGTTATTCAATGTAATTCCAGAATTAACCGGAATTAATTAGTTTAGTTTTTTAGATAAAATTAAAATTTAATCCCATTAATATTCAATAAATTTTACGAAGTTTCCACATACGAATTTACAATTTTCAGCGCATTTTTTTTATCAATATTTATTTGCCGAATAAGTTCATCTTTTGATGAAAACTTTTTTTCTGCTCTTAGTCTTATTAAAAATTCAATTTGCAAATTTTCATTATATATATCTTTATCGAAGTTCAATATATGAACTTCAATAATTACATTTTGGGTTTGATTAAAAGTCGGTCTAAGACCAATGTTCATAATACCGGCAAATTTTTCTTTATTTAACCAAACAGAAACAGCATAAACTCCATTACCAGGAATTAATTTATGTATATTTTCTACTTCAATATTTGCAGTGGGAAATCCTAAAGAACGACCTCTACCGGCGCCGTTTACTACTTTACCCGATAAGGCATATGCTCTTCCTAAAAATTTATTTGCCAAAACAATATCGCCTTCCGAGAGTAGATTTCTAATTTTAGTACTGCTTATAATTGTATCTCCAGCAGTAATAGGATCAACTTTAGTAACATCAAAATCCATCAGTTTACCGAGTTCACGCAGTTTGTTTTCGTCGCCGTCACGGTTTTTGCCAAATTTATGATCATAACCAACAACTATATGGTTAGCGCCTATTTTATTACAAATATAATTCCGAACAAATTCTTTAGATGATAGACCCGAAAATTCTTTAGTAAATTTAATTACCATTAAATTATCAATTCCAATTTTTTCAAATAATTTAACTTTTTCGTCAAGAGTTGTTAATAACTTTATATCGTAATTCTTTGATACAACCAATCTTGGATGCGGTTCAAAAGTTATAACAAAACTCCTACTCTTTTTTTCATCAGCCAGATGCAGTACATGGTTTAATATTTTTTGGTGACCTAAATGCATACCATCGAATGTACCAATTGTTATAACTGTATCCTTTGTTTTATTTATATTTGAGTCTTGAGTATATAAATTCATTTTTAATTATCAAATTAAAGTTTTAATTAGGATGCTTTATTAACAAATACATCTTGAATTCTATCTACTGTTAAAGCATCATCCACAGAAAAACGACCAATAGCAGTTCGTCTAAGTTCTTTCAAGTAAGCGCCGCAGCCTAACTTTTCGCCAAAATCATTTGCCAGCACTCTAACATAAGTCCCTTTAGAGCAATCTACTTTAAAAAATATATTAGGCAAATCTATTTTATTAATTTCAAAATTCGAAATAAATATTTCTCTTGGTTTTCTTTTTATTTCAATACCTTTCCTGGCATACTTATATAACGGTTTACCTTTATGTTTAAGAGCAGAATACATTGGTGGAATTTGAGTTGAACTTCCCAAAAAACTTTTCCTTACCGTTTCAATTTGCTCAGTAGTAATATGCTCAGTTTCTTTTTCAGCAATAACCTCAGTTTCCGAATCCATAGAAGGAGTTGTTTTTCCTAAAGAAATTATTCCTTCATATCTCTTTTCTTTCTCCTGATACTTATAAATTTCCTTTGTTTTCTTACCCGTACAAACTATCAGCAAACCAGTTGCCGCCGGATCCAAAGTACCGGCATGACCAATCTTTTTTATTCCCAGAATTTTACGTAACTTTTTTATTATATAAAATGAAGTTACACCTAAATCCTTATCGATTAAAAACACTTCTCCTTTGCTAAAATCAAATTCATTTTTACTAATCGTTTCTTTTGTTATCATCTTCGTGAATCTTTTTAAAAATATTTTCCATCTTTTCCACATAATCGGATGTATCGTCAATAAAGAAATTTAAATCCGGTGTATTTTTTGTTTTAATACTGTGTGCCAACTCAGATCTTAAATAACCTTTAATTGCACCGAGATGCTCAAGAACATACTCTCTTTTGGATTTATCAAAAACCGATAGATAAACTTTTGCAATTTTTAAGTCCGGAGTAACCTTAACATTTGTAATAGTAATTAAACCCAATTTAGGATCACTGATTTTATGTAAAAATATAAGACTTAATTTTTCTTTTACTAAACTGGCTATTTTATTTGATCTAATTGACATTATCAGTCTAAAGTTTTCTTAGTTTCAATAAGTTTATATGCTTCAACAATATCTCCTACTTTAATATCATTAAAGTTTGCTATGTTTAGTCCGCATTCATAACCGGCATCAACTTCCTTCACATCATCCTTGAATCTTTTTAAGGATGCAAGTTGACCTTCATAAACAACTACACCATCTCTAATTAATCTAATTTTCTGCGATCTCGTAACTTTACCTTCAAGAACATAGCAGCCAGCAATTGTACCAACCTTAGGAACTTTAAATATCTCACGGACTTCAACCGTACCCGTTACTTCCTCAGAAACTATTGGAGATAACATTCCTTCCAGGGCAGATTTAATTTCGTTTACACAATGATAGATAACACTGTAGAGCCTTATATCAACCTTTTCAGATTCAGCTAATTTTCTGGCGTTAACATTTGGTCTAACGTGAAATCCGACAATAATAGCGCCTGAGGCAGCAGCTAATAAAACATCGCTTTCAGAAATAGCGCCAACACCTTTATGGATAACAACAACCTTTACTTCTTTATTGGAAAGCTTCATAAGTGAATCTGACAAAGCTTCAACGGATCCGTCAACATCTCCTTTCACAATTATGGGTAATTCTTTAACAATACCTTCGCTAATCTGAGTTGCTATTTCGTCAAGTGTGATCATTTTAACTTGTCTCTGATGCTGCTCTCTTTGCAACTGCTGACGTTTAATAGCAACTTCACGTGCTTCTCTTTCCGAATCAACAACAACAAAAACATCTCCGGCTTGCGGAGCGCCTTCAAATCCCAAGACCAAAACCGGAACGGAAGGTGTAGCCTTTTTCATCTTTCTATTTCTTTCATCGAACATTGCTCTTACTCTACCATGCTGATTTCCGGCTATAAAAGGATCTCCAATATTTAATGTTCCCTTCTGAACAAGAATTGTTGAAGTAATACCTCTTCCTTTTTCTAGCTGTGTTTCAATTACCGCACCACGTGCTTTTCTATTATAATTAGCCTTAAGTTCTAATAATTCGGATTCTAAAAGAATTTTTTCCAAAAGTAAATCAACATTTTTACCTGTCTTAGCGGAAATTTCAACGACCTGATATTTTCCACCCCAATCTTCAACTAAAATATTTCTTTCCGAAAGTTGTTGTTTTATTTTTTCAACGTTGGCGTTTGGTTTATCAATTTTGTTAATTGCTATGATAATTGGAACCCCCGCAGCTTGCGCATGATTTATTGCCTCAACCGTCTGAGGCATAACAGAATCATCGGCAGCAATAATAATAACAACTATATCAGTTACTTTTGCTCCTCTTGCTCTCATCGCAGTAAACGCTTCATGACCGGGAGTATCAAGGAAGGTAACATATTGGTCACTATCAACTTTAACTCTGTATGCACCGATATGTTGAGTAATACCACCGGATTCTCCGGCAACAACATTGGCTTTTCTTATATAATCCAGCAAAGAAGTTTTCCCGTGATCGACATGCCCCATAATAGTTACAACGGGCGAACGAGGCTCAAGAGTTTCTTCAGGATCTTCGGTGTCTTGTAACGAATCCGCAGTAAACTCCTCTTCGAAAACCACTTCATACCCAAACTCATCAGCAACAAGAGTTATAGTTTCAACGTCCAATCTTTGGTTCATTGTAACCATCAGCCCTATAGAAATAAATTTTTGTATAACTTCATTTACTGGGATATCCATCATATTGGCAAGCTCGCTAACCGCAATGAATTCGGTTACATGTAATTTTTTCTTTTCAATTTCTTTTTGTTCATTAATTATTTCTTGAATTTCTTTCTTCTCTTGCCTTTTCTTTTTTCTATGACTAGCTCTGTCTCCGAAGCCTGAATCTTCCATACTTAAGAGAGTTCTTTTGAGCGCTCTATCAATTTCTTTTTTATCAATTTCAAATTTCTTTACGCGCTTTTTCTTTTTACTTTTCTTAACTTCTTCGTTATCAATAGCTAAAGATTTCTTTTTAGCTTTTAATACTTTTTTCTTTTTACTGCTTTTACTTTTGTGATTAGCAGGTTCTTCTATTTTTTCCGGTTCCTTTTGAGTTTTTTTCTTAGCTTTTTCTTTCTTTGTGGGTTTCTTTTTTAGCTCAATCTTGCCAACAACTGTCAGTCCAGCTTTTTTATTTTTAAGTTCCTTTTCCGCTTCCGTTTCAAAAACCTTAGGTTCTTCAACAATTGCCACTTCAACTTCTTCAACAACTTTCTCCGGTTCTTTTTTCTCATCATCTACTTTTTCTTCTTCCCCGGCGGCTTCTTGAACTTCCGCAGTTTCTTCCTCAGTTTGTATTACTTCTTTAGGAAGCTCAGGTTCACTAACTTCTGAAGATGTTTCTTCTTCCTCTTCGTTATCTTCTTCATAACTCTTATGTAATTCGGATATTTTCCTGTAATGTTTTTCAGCCTTTTCAATATCTTTCTTAAACTCAGCACGTAAATCTGCAATCATCTCGTCAGTTAGTGCAGACATGTGAGACTTTACTTTAAATCCCTTTGTTGTTAAAAATTCAAGAATTGCTTCAGTAGATAGGTTATATTCCGAAGCAAATTTGTAAAGTCTTATTTTTTTAGTTTTTTTAGCTTCTGCCATTTTTTTCCCAATAATATTTATTCTTCTTCTTCAAATTGATTTTTTATAATTTCAATAATTTCTTCTGCTTTTTCATCAGTTAGCGTTTCAATTTTCTTCAATTCATCTACACCGGCAGATAATACTTCAACAGCAGTATCATAACGGTTATTAATTAAAAGCTCTACAATGTCGGCTCCCAAATCTTCCTTCAAGTCAACCAATTCAATATCATCTTCATATTCATCATACATCTTCTCTTCTCTTATTACATCAATGTTATAGCCCGTTAACTTCATGGCTAACCTAATATTTACTCCGTTTCTTCCTACTATTAAAGATACTTGATCACTATCGGCAGTAACGCTGCAAGTTCTTTCATCTTCGTCTAATTCAATTTGTTTTAACTTAGCCGGAGCTAATGCACGTTGAATATAGATAATAGGATCGTCGGAATAATTAATAACATCAATATTCTCGTTATTCAATTCCCTTACAATAGCATGAATTCTTACACCCTTCATTCCTACGCAAGCGCCAACAGCATCAATTCTTGCGTCGGAAGATTCAACCGATACTTTAGCTCTTTCCCCGGGTTCTCTTGCAATTCCCTTAATCTCAATAACGCCGTCATATATTTCCGGTATTTCAATTTCAAAAAGACGTTTAAGGAATTCATTGTCTGCTCTCGATACTGTAATCAAAGGTCTATTACCAGATTTTTCAACACTTTTTACAACCGCTCTAATTGTATCCCCTTTCCTATATCTTTCCCTCGGAATCTGTTCAATTCTTGGCAGTATCAATTCATTTTTATTGTGATTAATTAAAACATCATTCCTTCTGACTTGGTAAATATCACCGACAATTATTTCGCCAATCATCTCGCTATATTCTCTGTACACTCTTTCTTTTTCTACTTCTCTGATCCTTTGGTTCAAGTTTTGACGCGAAAGATTTATTAGTCTTCTACCAAAAGAGGAAAGCTCCAATTTTTCTATAAAGTCATCACCAACTTCAAGTTCTTCTTCGTTTCCTCTACGGTTAACTTCATCTATGCTTATTTGAGTTCCCGGATCTTCAACTTCCTCAACAATCTCACGTTCAAGAAAAATTTCAATATCTCCTTTGTCCATATTCACAACTACTTCGTAAGATGCATCTGGACCATATTTCTTTTTCACAAGCACACCGAAAATATCTTCTATTATGCCTGCCAATACATCTTTGTCCATTCCTTTTTCGCGAACCATCTGAGAAAATGATTCAACAATTGCTGAGTTCATTTGTTAAACCTCCCTATCAAAAACTTATTTTTACTTTTGCTTTAGTAATTTGGTTAAAATTAATTTTTCTTTCTTCATTCTTTGAAGCAAATATTAAAACATCCCCTTCAATTCTTTTTAATTTACCTTCAAAACTTTTTGAGTTTTCGTCTTGTTTATACTTAAGACTAAAATTTCTGTTAACATGTTTAGGGTATTGTCTTAGAAACCTCAAAGGTTTATCAACACCCGGCGAAGAAACATCAAGTCTATATTTACCGGTATAAATTTCTTCCTCCTCAATAAGAGAATTTAATTTTCTGCTTATCATCGAACAATCCTTTGTTGACACCGCTTCATCGCCATCAATGAATATTTCAATTATTCGGTTATTGGGATTCCCACGGATTAGAAAGTCAACGAGCAGAAAATTTTCTTGCTCAATAATAGTCTTAAACTTCTCTTTAATATTTTTATTTTTCAATTCCATACAAATAAAAAACGCCCTCAATGGGGCGAAATTAGAATACCAAATTTACAATTTTATTAACGAATAAGCAATAAGTTCAATAAATATATTTTATTTCCAAACATCTGAAAATTTTATTTTTATAATATACCAATAAAAAATTGGTTTAATTTTAGAAACTACTGAAATCGAAAAAATAATTATGTATTTTACATTAAATTAATCGGGACAACTCTTTTATATTTATAAAATTCAGAGGGCAAAATGAGAAAAAGAATAATAAAACCTTTCATTGTATTTCTATTTTTTACTGTAATTACAAATGCGCAAATTTATAACAAAAGTGAACCTCTGGCTCATACATACTCAATAGTTGCGCGCGACAGCGTAACGGGAGAAATGGGTGTTGCAGTGCAATCTCACTGGTTTTCCGTCGGCACTTTAGTTTCTTGGGGTGAAGCAGGCGTAGGAGTAATTGCTACTCAATCTTTTATTAATGCTTCGTTCGGTCACCGTGGACTGGCATTATTAAAAAACGGCCTTTCACCTCAGCAGGTAGTAGATTTTTTAATCGCCTCTGACGAAGGACGGGATGTTCGCCAGTTAGCAGTTTTAGATTCAAAAGGAAGAGCAGCATCGTATACAGGTAAAAACTGCATACCCGCTGCCGGAAATATTGCAGGAAAAAACTTTTCGGTTCAAGCAAACTTAATGGTTAACAATAAAGTGTGGCCCGCGATGGAGAAGGCATTTAAACAAACCAAAGCTCCTTTGGCAGAAAGGATGGTTGCTGCTTTGGAAGCCGCTCAAAAAGAAGGCGGTGATATCAGAGGGAAACAGTCAGCTGCTCTTCTTGTTGTAAGAGACAAATCAACCGGTAAAGTTTGGGAAGACAGATTAATTGATCTGAGAGTTGACGACAGCCCCAACCCTGTTAAAGAAATTAAAAGATTGTTAAAAGTCCATAGAGCATACGACCATATGAACAACGGCGATTTGGCAGTTGAAAAAGGCAATATGTCCTTAGCCATGCAAGAATACTCGGCAGCAGAAAAGATGTTCCCGGAAAATGAAGAAATGAAATATTGGCATGCAGTAACTTTGGCTAATAATGGCAAGGTTAAAGAAGCAATTCCCTTGTTCACAAAAGTGTTTTCAAAAAACCAAAATTGGAAAATTTTAACTCCTAGAATCAAAAAAGTGGGTTTATTGAATGTCTCCGATGTTGAACTGAAGCAAATTTTAGGTAATTAAAATGTAATTATTCATTTTTTCTAAATTTTTGTGTGTTAAAACTTATGTTGACTCTTTTATAAATTTTATTTAGGTTTTAAATGGATGAGGAACTTAAACTTATAAAAAAGGGTTTGCCGTAAAAAACCGAAAAAACATTAAATAAAGTGAATCATCTAGGAAGTCTGCTTTTACTTCCTTTTGTAAACTTTATTCGCCTTTAGGGCGAGGGAGGTTTTACCCCTCACGAAAGTTGTGAGGGGTTTTTTATTGCTCCGGGTAAAATAATTTTTATAAAAAGAAAACTTTTCAATGCAAGAAATAATCCATGGTAAAATTGAAAAGATAATTTTTCGGAACAATGAAAGTTATTATACTATTGCAACTTTCAATTCTGATGAAAACGGAGTTATTACCGTTGTTGGTAATTTATATCAAATTTCTGCCGGTGATAAGCTAGAGCTTACAGGCAGCTTTTATCACCACCCTATTTACGGCGAGCAGTTCAAAATTCAATCTTATAAAACTTACTTACCGGATACAATAGACGGAATTGAAAGTTACTTAGCTTCCACCCTGTTAAAAGGCATTGGGCATCAACTTGCTAAACGTATTGTTGATAAGTTCGGTACTGAAACTTTTAATATTCTTGATTATAAAATTGTGGAAATAAAAACTATTCCCGGGATTGGCAAAAAACGATTCGAATTTATTTCTAAAACTTGGAACCGGCTAAAAGATTCCAGAGAAGCAATTATATACCTTCAAAACCTGGGTCTAAGTATAAACTCTGCTTTAAAAATTTACAAGGAACTCGGCAGCAAAACAAAAAATAAGATAGAACAAAATCCATACGCTCTTATAAATTTAATAGATGGAATCGGTTTTATTACTGCCGACCGTATTGCATACCATGCCGGTTTTGAGGAAGATTCGATTGAACGAATAAAAGCCGCAACTGTTTATCAATTATTGCTGCTTGCAAATAACGGCAATGCTTGTTATCCACAAAATAAATTAATCGGATTAGTTTCAAAAATGCTTAAAATGGATATTGATAAAATTGAAGAAGCTCTTTATGTATTGGAAAAAGAAAAAAGCATCAAAATTGAATCTGTTACGGACAACAATTTTTCCATGAATGAATTTGTATATATTTATTCACTCTATTTAATTGAGAAATCAATTAGCAAGATATTACTTAATCTTCATAACGCTAGAAAGAACTCAATCCAAATAAATGACATGCTAATCCCGGAAACAGTTAAAAAGCAGAAGTTTGAACTTTCGAACGAACAAATAAATGCACTGCAAGCTGTATTGGAAAACAAAATAACGGTAATAACCGGCGGACCCGGAACCGGAAAAACGACAATCATTAAAACTATCATAGACATTTTCGAAAGCCAGGAGCTTAAAGTTTCTTTGTGTGCGCCAACCGGAAGAGCAGCGAAAAGGATTTCACAAACAACCCGGAGAACAGCAAAAACAATTCATCGCCTCCTGGAATACAACCCGATGGAAGGATTGTTTAACAAGAACAGCGAAAATCCATTAAATACAAATTTGGTGATTGTTGACGAAGCATCAATGATTGATATGAATTTATTTTATAATTTACTTGATGCGCTGCCGGAAAACTGCTATTTACTTTTGGTCGGCGATGTAAATCAAATTCCGCCTATCGGACCTGGAAATATTTTACGAGACATTATAGATTCCAGTAAAATAAAAACCATAATATTTAATAAAATTTACAGACAGGCGGAAGGAAGTGAAATAATTTTAAATGCTCACCGAATTAATAAAGGAGAGTTTCCTTCAGTATCAAATCAAAAAGAAGATGATTTTTTCTTTCTAAAATATTTTTCTGAAAATGATGCATTAAATGAAATAGTTAAATTGTGTACAAAAATCTTACCCGGAAAATTGTTGTACGATCCTTTGAATGATGTGCAGGTAATTTCGCCGATGTATAAAGGTAAAGTTGGAGTTGATAATTTAAACAGCAGACTACAGGCGGCTATAAATCCCAATGGAGAAGAAATTAAAATTCTCTCGAATAAATTCAGAGTAGGTGATAAAGTAATGCAGATAAGAAATAATTACGAGAAAGATATATTCAACGGCGACATTGGAAAAATTGTTAATTATGATAAAGGGAAAAGAATTGTTTATATAAACTTTGACGGTAAATTATTAAAGTATGAATTTACGGAGATGGAAGAAATTACGCTTGCTTATGCAATATCCGTCCACAAATCTCAGGGGAGTGAATACAGCGTTGTAATTATTCCTATTTTCAGGTCACACTCAATTATGCTTCAGAGGAATTTACTTTATACGGCGGTTACCAGAGGCAAAGAAAAAGTTTATTTAATTGGAGATGAACAAGCAATTAGCAAAGCATTACGGAACACAAAATCGGAAGAAAGAAATACGTTATTAAAAGAAAGACTGCAGCTTGTAATAAAGGTTTAATACTCTTACGTATTGTTTTTTAGGATTTTATAGTTTTTTTTAAGATTTACCGTAGTAGATATAAACAATTATGGAATTGAAATGTACAGCACTTTTGAAACAAAAATTTTCATTCGTCCGGACGATATTGATATGAACAATCATGTTCATTACTCAAAGTATCTCGATTATATTTTAACAGCACGCTACGAACAGATGAAAATTAATTATAAAGTCAGCATGGAAGAGTTCATCGACAGAGGTTTTACTTGGGTGGCAAGTAAAGTTGAAATAAAATATAAACGAGCTTTAATGCTGCCGGATAGAATTTTTGTCCGCGCTCAAATTGATTCAATAAAAAGAGCACAAGTATTTTTGAACTTCTGGATTATAAAAGAAGATAAAAATAAAATTGCTGCCGAAGGAAAAATGATTTTCACAATGATTTCAACAAAATCCGGCAGACCTGTTAAAATACCGGACGATATAATTGAGAAGTATTCTATTTAATTAACGTATTTTAACTAAGTAGAGGGAAAAGTGGCGGGCAGATAACATTGAACAGTTAAGATTATTATAGATTAAGTTTAAGATAATTTTATATGTTTAAAAAAGATGTACCACAAAGTCACACAAAGAAACACTAAGTTTCACAAAGAAAAATATTTATTGCTTTATTTAAGTTTTATTTTCTTCTCTGCGGTTAGAGATAACATAGATTAAAATAGTTTTTTACAAATTAATGATTCTGCTTCTCAAATCATAATCCTCAGTTACTCGCTGCTTTTTCACTTTAAATTTTATTTGTAATACTG
>CBEVZC010000008.1:0-46846 GCA_965554225.1 uncultured bacterium
TATTTCTGGGAACAGATATTTACAATAACACCAAATTTAAGAAAATGCACTCAGACGTATTTACTCTGTATTCCGAAATAATAGAACTAAATGAAAAACCCATCGTTCCAATAGGTGAAATGGGGACAAATGTTGAAGGAGAAAGTTATAGTTTTGACCCATCCAAAATTGGAGAAACTTCATATCGCGCAATTATTGATTTAGGTCTGTTGGATGCCGATATGGATCATTTGGAATTTGCCGATAAATCCTTAAAATTTGCCGGAGCAAGCTCTGATATGATTGTAATTGACCTTGGGGATAACAAGAAAAATTATAAAGTAGGTGATTTAATAGAAATTAAAATGGACTACATGGGTACTCTGCGTATAATAAACTCAAAATATATAGAGAAAAAGGTGAAAAACGGTAGTTAACAAAAGCTATAAAAAATAGGCGGTTTTGTGTTAATGTCAAGGCTTGTAGTCCGTTTGAACATTCTTGCAAGCAGAAAATTTATTGCTTCGAAATCGCTTACTTTTCATATACTTACCATTCAAGCACATTCCGCTAAAGCGGAACTTTGTATCTCTGTACTTTGTACTCTCGATCCAAAGTACATGTCCAAAGTATATGTGTTTGTACGAAGGGGTAAAGCCAGGTTATCATATGAACAAGAAACATTGGAATACAATTAGTTTATTAAGCAATATTCCGGAAGATAAAATTTTTGAATGGATTAATGATTCTTATGATTTGGTCGTTAGTAAATTGCCCGGAAAAATGAGAGAAGAATTATCGTAAAGACAAAACATAAGCCCAGACAAAAAATTAGGATTTATCTTTTAAGCCTAAAAAATCCAATAAATTGTTGTGCCCTTCGTCGGAAAGTTTAACGTTATATTTTTTATAAAAAAGAATTGTAGTTTCAATTGACTTAAAATATTTTTGGCAACGTTCACAGCTATCCAAATGATCTTTGATCTCTTCACATTTGGGAGAATCCAGATTTTCCCCCAAATTATCACAAAGATGATGCATCACCTCTTTGCATGTTATTTTTTTAGTATTAATTTTTGAACGTTGCATTTAGTTCATTCCTTAAAAAGGCTCGTGCTCTGTGTAACCTTGATTTTACAGCCGGTATTGACAGACCAACAATCTTTCCGGTTTCTTCTGTTGAGAATCCTTCTATATCTCTCAAAGTAAAAACAATTCTATAATCGTACGGTAATTTTTTAATTGCTTCATCCAATACATCTTTTAATTCATTGTTCTCTGTTATCTTCTCCGGTGTAACGTGCCAATCAGCAATACTCTTTTCGTCAATTAATCCGTCATCATTTTCTAAAGAAGTATATCCCCGCCTTTTTTGAGACCTTGCCAACATAAGACAATGATTTGAAACTATCGTATATAACCACGTCGATAGTTTTGAATTACCGCTAAATTGATGTATGGACTTAACCATGCTCAAAAACGACTCCTGCATAGTATGCTCGGCTCGCTCTTTATCCCTGCAAATTTTATAAGCAAAATTATAGACTGTCTGCTCATATTTTTTTACCAGCTCTTCCAGAGCCTTTTTATCGTCGTTTTTAGCTTTTTCTATAAGTTCTTTTTCATCCATTTCGTATGATGTTTTTTAAAATAAAAAGATTCACAAATTAGTGATTCATCGTTCTTACATAATAGTAAAAAATCAAGACTGCAATTTAATATTATATAGGTTACAAAACCATTAAGATAAAATTTTTCTGCTAATTTTTGTTTGATTTTTTTTAAATCTGAGAGGCTGCAATTTATAATGTTTACAAAAATGCGGCAAAAAAAGGATTAAAATTAAGGTTAAAATTTTACCAGTTAATTGTTTCTTTAGAAGGTCAATTTCATTATTTTTTAAAACAAAATTAATTATACAAATCAAAATGAAAAATCAGTTAACAGTAGCCTTAAAAAATAACAAGCTGCTTAATAATTGTAACATATCCAATTTAGACTTTAGTGATATTAAGGGAAATTTTATTACACTTAACGAAGGTCAGTTTCTTTTTAAAGAGGGTGATAACTCGGATTTTATATATCTGGTTTTAAGTGGCGAGGTAAATCTATTAAAGAAACAAAAAGTCGGTAAGACAATATCATATGTGTTTGGCGAGAACGAGTTTTTAGGCGAGGACGAATTCTTAAAACAGATTAACAGGAATACAACAGCAGTAGCAATTGCAGATTCATATGTTATTGAATTAACCAAAGACGAAGTAACAAAACTTGTTGATCAAGACCAAAGTGTTGCAATGAATCTATCAATTAATACACCAAATGAAGATCCGGATTCAATTGAAGATTATGTCGATGAAAAATTAGTAGAAGAAATTTTTGACGACTCACTAAATAATAATTTATCTGAAGAAGAATTAATCGATAATGAACATGTAAGCATTAACGATATTTCAGAACCTATCCAAAGTGAAAAAATTAGCGATGGAATAGACAATATTTCAGATGAAAGTACTCTAGAGCAAAACCTTGCAGATGAGTTAACCGATAAAATCAATCATAATAAATTTGATTTGGATGAACAAGTACCAGATAGATTTGAACTAACAGACGAAGATATTACAGAAATTTCTGATGTTTTAGATAATAATACTTCGGCAATAAATTTACCGGGAAATGAAAATCCACAGGAGGAACCCTTGTCAAAAGACGAAAAATCATTTGAAGACAATTTTGATGAAAAATTTGATCTAACTAATTTAAGCAATAATGAAGACGAAACAGGAATAAAACATGTAGAAAAATTGTTAAACGATTTGGAAGATGAAGAGCATCAAGAATTAACTGATGATTTAGTAACTGAAGAGATGGGAAATACAGAAGAACATTTAGACAAGAATTTTGACAATTCTAAAGGAGATGACGGAATGTTAACCGAACAATTGGAAATGATTATAAAAGCTGCACAGCTTGTCAACTCGAATATAAAGCTTGATGACGTATTGAAAAATATAGTTGACGTTGCCGTTGATCTGACAAATGCAGATAGAGGGACCCTATATTTGGTTGATAAAAATAATAGAAGCCTTTGGTCAAAAGTTTTAATGGGAGACGAACTGAAGGAAATACACTTGAAATTCGGAGAAGGTGTTGCCGGATGGGTTGCTGAAAAAGGTGAGATTGTAAATATTTCCGATGTGCGTTCAGATAAAAGATTCAAAGAATCTTTTGATAAGGAAAGCGGTTACAAAACCGACACAATGTTATGCTATCCAATTAGGAATAAAAGGGAAGAAATAATCGGCGTTCTTCAATTATTAAACAGTGCAAAGGGGGGCTTCTCACAAAATGATGAATGGTTCATCAATGCGCTATCGGTACACGCTGCATTAGCTTTAGAAAATGCTTCGCTTGTAGAAAAACTTCTGGAAACAGAAAGAACTTCTTCTTTAGGAAAAATGGGAAACTTTTTAATTCAAGATTTTAAAAAGCCAATACTAGTAAGCAAAAGATATGCAGAGCATCTAAGTCAAAAAAACTTACCGCGGGACATAAAGCAGATTGTAGAAATGCTTTTGGAACAATTAAACCAAGTATCTGATTTAATCTTAACCACTTCAAACTATACTGAGGGCACTTTGGTTTTGAGAAAAGAAAATGCCAGTCTTAATGATACACTTAAAGAATATACAAATAGATTGGAAGCATATCTTAGAACCAATAATTGTCTAATTATAACAGAATTTGATCAGGATGTAAATGTAAATCTTGACTCAAAGGAATTTTACCAATGTTTTAACAACATTGTAAAAAATGCGGTCGAAGCTTTACCCGACGGTGGGAATATATTATTGACGACAAAAAAAGATGGCGGTAATGTTAGAATTTCCTTTGAAGATAGAGGTATTGGTATACCCGAATCACAGCTAGACAAAGTATTTGAACCCTTGATTACATTCAAAAACAACAAAGGTCCGGGGCTCGGTCTTTCAATTACAAAGAAGATAATTGAAGATCATAACGGAACACTTTCTATTTCAAGCATAGTTAACGAGGGAACAACTGTTGTTATTACGCTTCCCACTGTGTAAAATACTTTACTAATACTTATGAACTACGAGTTAATAACTATCCTCGGTCCCACTGCTGTTGGCAAAACACGATTAGCCGCTCTTTTAGCCCGAAAATTTAACGGTGAAATTATCTCTGCCGACTCTCGTCAAGTTTACAAAAGGATGAATATAGGAACCGGAAAAGATTTGGAAGATTATATTGTAAACGGGGAAACAGTTAAATATCATTTAATAGACATACTTGAACCAACCGAAGAATTTAATGTCTATCTTTTTCAAGAGTTGTTTTACAATTCTTTTAATAAGATTCAAAGCAATGGCAAACTTCCGTTCCTAGTGGGAGGGACCGGAATGTATTTAAGTTCAATCCTAAACAGCTACAATTTACCAAAGGTCAATTTCGAAAGTGGAAGACGCGAAGAATTAAATAAGAAATCAAAAAAAGAGTTAATAGCTTATCTCAAAAAAATAAATGCCAATTTACATAATACTACTGATCTTGAAATAAAAGAACGAATAATTAAAGCTATTCTTACTGCAGAAAAGACACAAGATCGAAAAGAAATAGTAAAACAAAAGATTAAAACTTTTATTATCGGAATAAAAGAAGAAAGAGATAAAATAAAAAAAAACATTACGGAAAGATTAAAATTCAGATTAGCAAACGGTATGATTGAGGAAGTTAAAAGTCTGATGGAAGAAGGATTAAGCTATGAAAAACTAAAATTTTTCGGATTAGAATATAAATATGTTAGTATGTATTTGATGAATGAATTAAATTATAATGATATGTCCCAAAAGTTGAACAGTGCAATTCATAAATTTGCAAAAAGGCAAATGACATGGTTTAGAAAAATGGAAAAGGAAGGAATAGAAATACATTGGCTGGAAGGTCCCGATTTTAATAAAGCACAAGACCTAATCCAGAAATTTGTGTTATGATGGAGCTCGAAAACAAAACCGTTCTTTTGACCGGTGCATCAAGCGGTATTGGTTTTGCTATGGCTAATTTGTTGGCGACGTATAAAATCAATTTAATTCTTGTTGCACGAAGAATTGAAAAACTTGATAAGCTAAAACTGAGCTTAAAAAATTATCCTTCGCATATTCTTACTCTTAAATGTGATGTTACCCAAAAGGATGAAGTACAAAATGCATTTTATGAAATAAAAAAAAGATTCGGTTTTGTAGATATAGCAATATTAAATGCCGGCGTTGGTCACAGAACAAAAGTTACAAATTACAAATCCGAACTTGCCGAAGAGACTTTTGGAGTAAATGTTTTGGGAATGATTTATTGGATTGAGCAGCTTCTTCCTGATTATGTGAAAAATAAAAAAGGAATAATTGCAGGAGTCTCAAGTCTTGCGGATAATCGCGGGTTTGCCGGGAGCGGTTTTTACAGCGCCAGTAAAGCCGCAGCAAGTATTTATTTGGAAGGGTTAAGAATTGAACTGAAAAAATTTAACGTAAAAGTTTTAACGGTAAAGCCAGGATTTGTGAAAACACCAATGACAGATAAAAACGAATTTCCCATGCCTATGATGGTAAGCGCAGAAAAAGCAGCTAAAATAATTCTACGAGGAATTAAGCAAGAAAAAAGGACAATACAATTCCCGCTTCTAATAGTTTTAAGCTCAAAATTTATTGGAATGCTGCCTGGTCCGGTTTATGAATTTTTAGCAGGTAAATTTTTTAAAGAGTAATATTATTTTTTAATTTCGTTCAAATCCCAATTGTACGGTAAATAGTCAATATCCCACTCCTCGGTATTTTCTAGAATATCTTTAGAGAGCTTTTCCGGAAGATACTTCGCAATAAATAGTAGAACCTCTTCATCGTTGTTACCAAAATCACTATCATACCAATCCAATATTTTCGATAAAAAAGCAGTCCGATTTTTTAAATCAAATTTGTTTTTCGTTCTATCGTTAAAAAATATTTTTGCCTGGTCTTCTAATTGCTCATTCAGTTTATATCCTTCGTATGCCTCATTACGCAGCGGCGGACAGCTTATTGATGCACAAACTAAAGCAAAATGAATTCTCGGTTCCTTAAATTTTTTGCGTATGATTTCGTGTTCAATTTCATTCAGTGTCATTTTTCTTTTGTTGATTACTACAAAATCCTTATCCCAGACAGTTGATTTAAAAATATGAGCGAGAATTCTGCCACCTGAATGCAGTTCGTTAATACTTTCGATCGGATAGTTATCTAAGATTATTTTTATTGTGTAGGCGTTGTATGCATCAATCCAAAAAGCCAACCTATCTGCACTCGATTTTAACTTGCCTGGATTACTTGATTTTAGCTGCTTTATGTATTCAATAAAAAGTGAGTCATTCTCCAAACCTTTGTAATTAACAAAACCATCTTTAACATTATCGGCCAAGATTTTCGTTAGTAACTTATGATGAGGTTGAGCAAAAATAGTTAAGCTAAAAATAATTATAATAAGTTGTAAGTATAGAAATACTTTCTTCATTGTTTCCCAACTTCCAAATGAATTATCTCTTCAATTTTATTTTTTAATTCTGTATTTCCGCTGTTTTTGTTATTCAGCCAAGAGTTTAAATCATCTTCTGTATCAATATCAATAAGTACGGGAAGAACTTTGGAATTCATGCTAAGTTTTAACAATTTAATAATTGTCTTTTGGTAAACTTCTTGCGTACTCCATCTAATTCCTGTAAATAATTCGGGAATTAATTCCCTCATTCCCAGCAGATAGTAACCGCCGTCATTCGAAGGACCTACAACTACATCAAATTTTTCCAAATGGGTAAACGCTTGATTAACAACTTCAAGCGACATATCCGGTACATCCGTACCAATTATTACTGCCTTTGAATAGCCTTTCCCAAGTACAAAGACAAAAGCTGATTTCATTCTGCTTCCTAAATCGGAGTTTATTTGATGCTTAAATTTAAAATCATGAGTAATCCACTCTTTAATTTTTTGTTTATCTTCCTTTTCCGAAAATAATATATATACATCAATATTTTCCGAAAGCTTGTTAACCTCATCAAAAACATTGTGCGAACATAATGTATAAAATTGCAAGGCTTTTTCATTACCAATAGTTCTAGCTAGTCTTGTCTTTACTTTTCCATGTTCGGGAAATTTTACAAAAATGATTAATGCTGATTTATTTCTCACTATAGTACCTGTTATAAATTTTAGAAGTATCGACACCAAAAAAATAAAGGGCAAAATAAAATGCACTTATAAGTTGAGTTTTTATAGCTCCATTTTTATTGAACCTGCGTGCTGAAGTTATTACGTTAGCCGGCAGTTTTACAATACCGGTTTGTTTTCTTGTTTTGCGTAGGAAGGCAACATCTTCAAAGATCGGATTATTGGGAAATCTGCCAACAGTTTCGAAAAATTCTTTTCTTACAATAATCGTTTGATCTCCGAATGTAGTAAAAATGCTATCAAATTTTGTTAAGTAAGTATAAAATTTATAAGTAACAGACTCTCGGTCAAATCCAAGTCTATATGTTGCAACATAATTACCGTCTTTCTTAAAATGATTTTTAATTAATGCAAAAGCATTATCAGGCAGTAAAGTATCGGCATGCTGAAAAACAAAAATATTGCCATAGGCAATTTTAGAACCTCTGTTTAACTGTTCCCCTCTTCCCTTTCTCCCTTTAACGATTTTAACATTAAAAGACTCGGCAATTTCCAAGGTCTTGTCTGTGCTGCCTCCGTCAGAAATTATAATCTCTACGTTTTCATCAAATTGCTTCAGTTGAGTCAATAAATTACCTAAAAACCTTTCTTCGTTAAGAGTTGGTATAATTACAGAAATATTTAGCATAAATTAAAATATGAATGAATTAAAAATGAGAATGTCGTTTGAACGATAAAGATGAAGAAAGATTATTTCTTTTTCAAGGCATAATAAAATATCGTTTTCATTATTATAAAGCTGGCCATAATTGTTCCTTTAACAGTGCCGGTTACTTTAGATTGCCCTATTCTTTTCCTATATTGGACGGGCAATTCAATAATTTTTAATTTTTGTTGAGCAGCTTTAATCTGCATTTCGACCGTCCAACCGTACCATTTATCTTGCATATCGAGATTTAATAGTTTATCAAACTTGATTGCACGAAAAGGTCCGAGATCAGTATACTTTACGCCCCAAAATAAATTCATTAAGAATCCTGCGATAATACTTCCTATTCTTGATTGAAACGGTAAAGCTCCTTTTTCTCTTTTGCCAATAACACGGCTACCTAAAACGAAATCATATTTTTCATTTATAATCGGGTTTACTAACAATTTTATTTCTTCAGGATAATCACTGTAATCTCCATCCATAAATACTATAATTTCATATGATTTTGATCTGCAGTAGTCAATACCTTTCAGACACGCTGCGCCATATCCTTGAAAGGACTCATATAATACCGTTGCTCCGGCTTTTACGGCATTTTCTGCCGTTTTATCAGTTGAGTTATTATTAACTACAATTACCTCATTAACAATATCTCTTGGTATCTCCGCAATTATTTTACCAATTGATTTTTCTTCATTGTATGCGGGAATAATAACGGCAATTTTCATTAGTTTTTCAGAAGGCAAATATATGGCTCTCGTAACTTTTCAATTCTATAAAAAGACCAATAGTTATAATTTCTTCTTTAGACCTAAAGTATTTTTTATTGTGTAATAAATCATGAAATTCAATTTTATCCGAATATTCATTTACGTTAAATTTTATTCTGGTTCGCGAAGTTGAGTTTGTATAATTGATTACAATTAATCTTTTTTCACTTTCCTTTTGCCACATCCAAATTAAAATATTTTCATAAGTAAAATCACCATCCCAAGCCGGTAAAGCCTCTAAGAATGTCCAAGTACCCTTTTTAAAAATCTCATTTTTTGTTATTGAAAGCAATGTGTTATAAAACTTTTTAATTGAGAAATTTATTTTCTCAATTGGCGCACGGCCAAGCTGCAAAGGAAGTTTAACTTTTTTCCCTTCAAACTGACCGTCATGAAAAAAATGCATACCAAGTAAAGTGCTTGTTACTACTGCGGCAGCTTTTGATTTATTTTGACCAAATACTGATACAGCTCTTTCTTCATCATGATTTTCCAAAAACCGCACAAGTTTTTTCTGGTAATCTTCTTCGGCACGGAGATGTGATTTTATTTCCGGAACATAGCCGTTTATAAGCCTTTCCGTTAATCTTTTATCGTATGTATAATCAAAACCGAGCTGTTGTAAATCCCATCCCAAATCCCAATAAGCTTCGGCAATAAATAAAAAGTCATTCCTTTTTTCTTTAGTTTTTTGGATAGCAATTTCCCAAAATTCTTTTTCCGGTTTATCAAACCCTGCTTTAGATAAAACACCGCCCCAAGTATTTTCGAAAATGTTATTCAAATTCAGCATTGCCATATCACATCGTATTCCGTCACATACATTAACCAAATCCAAGATTGTTTTAATCATAAATTCTCTTGCTTCCGGATTAAAATAATTGACTTGGATTGTATCCTGCCATGCCGGGAAAAATGGGTCACGACCGTGAGCAAAAACCTTTTTAGGATTTTGAAAGGAGACAAAAAATGTATGCGGATCTTTCTTGAACATATCGAAATTCGCTTCCAGAAAAATATTCGGATGTTTACTAATAAGTGTGGTATCCGCACTAAAGTGATTAGGTACAAAATCGAGTATTAACTTCAAACCGAAAGAATGAAGTGTATCCCTCAATCTCTGCAAATTTCCCGAGCCCATTAAACTGGGGTTCGGTTCATATTTATCAATAGAATAAGGGGAACCAATTACATCTTCTCTTTTCCAATCACTTAATGCACGGTTGTAATCTTCAATCAATCCTTCTTCAAAACAATATTTATCAATTACACTTTCATTAGTTTTCCAAATTCCCATTAACCAGACATAGTCCATTCCCTTATCGGCAAGCTCTTGCCAAACCGACGACGGTACGGAATGCAGCTTAGCATCTTTACCAAACTGTTTTATCCATACTCTTGTATTTATTTCGTAAAGATTAGGATTAAATGGCATGATAAAAATATTATTCCTCCGAATTTAATAGCTGCTTTTTTTCTTCCTGCAATATTTTTATAGAATTTAACATATTTATAATATCGGTATTTTCATTTAATTTCGGAATCTCGGCATTTTTCTCTCTGATTAATTTTTCCAATCGTTTTAAATTAAACTTTTTAACAACATCCTTCGTAAATTTAATTATATCAATTTCAACTTTTCCGTCGGATGAATATTTTTCCCATCGCGTACTAATGGGAGCACTCTCCAAAGTAAGAGAAAGAATAAAATCGCGACTTTCTTCATCTTTAATTTTATCGATAAGTGCTGCCGGCATTATATTATCTTCTTGGTAACCTTCATAAACAATATCTGCTAATTCTTTTAGTTTGGGATTTCCCAAATCATCAGGATGAATATTATCAAAAATCAGTTCAACTATTTCTTTATTGCCTTCATATAATAATGAAATAATTTCCTTTTCCAGATGATTCATTTTTCGGTTAAGTAAAACATTCATTTCCGAATTAGCAGAACCGGTCTTAGGTAAAGCAGTTGTATTCTTTTTTATATCTTCAGAGCGTTTTCTTGATTTCAGAAATTTTTCCAATTCCGTTTCAATCAATTTTTCTCTCAAATTAAATTTTCGTGCAATGGATTTTAGAAGTATACTTCGCTTTAGATCATCACGTACGAGTGAAGCACTTTTAATTAGCTCTCTTATTGCTTCCGCTTGTTGTCCAGGATCTTTAAACGCTCCTTTAGCTTCATATTGTGCAGTTTGATATTCTAAAAAATTTCTGGCTCTTTGTAAAATTTCTTCAAACTGCTCCTTCCCGTTTTTATTAATATATGAATCAGGATCATCGCCTTCAGGCAGACTTAAAATTTTAATTTCGAAATCCTGCTTAAGAAGCAGTTCAATACTTCGCATTGCTGCATTTTGTCCGGCTGTATCCGCATCAAAAAGGACAACTATATTCTTTGTGTATCGTGAGAGTAATCTTATTTGATCTTCCGTTAACGAGGTTCCGGATGAAGCAACGACATTTTTAACACCGTTTTGGTAAAGCGAAATTAAATCCATATAGCCCTCAACCAGAATTGCTTTATTCATCTTTCGTATTTCTTCTTTCGAATGATAAAGTCCATAAAGTGACTTACGCTTTAGGTAAATAATTGATTCAGGCGAATTTAAATATTTTGCGGCATTTTTATCATTCTGCAGAATTCTGCCGCCGAACGCAACTACCCTTCCGTTTGGGGAAAAAATAGGGAAAATTATTCTCCCTCTAAATTTATCATAAAACTGACCGCCGTCTTTTGCATCAATAAGACCGAGTGTTTTAGCTTTTGCCAAATCAATTTTATTTTCTCTAAAATAATTAAGTAAGTTATCCCACGACGGAAGAGCAAAACCAAGACCAAAAACTTTTTGCGTTTGAGTTTTTATCCTTCTATTTTCGAAATAATTTCTTGCTACTTCACCTTCGGGTTCTTTTAATAAAATTTTGGAGAAATACTTTGCCGCTTGCAAATTTATTTCATAAAGTTCTTCCTGCAAACTTTGCTTTTCACTATCTTTTTCTCCTTTGTAAGTAAGCTGAATACCACCAAACTCGGCAACTTCCTGTACTGATTCAACGAATGAAATATTTTTATAGTCCATAAGAAATTTAAATATATTACCTCCGGCATGGCAGCCGAAACAATGATATATCTGTTTCTCTTCACTTACAGTGAAAGAAGGTGTTTTTTCCTGATGAAACGGACAGAGACCTATATAATTTTTTCCGCGTTTTTTAAGTTGAACAAAACCGGAAATAAAATCAACTATACCCACGCTGTTTCTTATTTCGTCTATCTTTTCTTCTGGAATTGTCATATATCTAATATATATTTTGAAGTCGGAAAATCAAATAAAAAATAGCCAATTAAAGCAATATTTTTCATTTATTGTTATAATAGTTAACGTAAATTAAAAAAATAATTGTTCAATGGTATACAAAAACAGCATATTAATTATTCTTCCCGCAACAAATTTTAGCGAGACTGAGTATTTGTCGGTTAAAACCGTTTTAGCAAACTCCGGTTTTAATACATTTACCGCATCGGATGCAAACGGATTGTGCGTTGGACAAAACGGGCTAAAGGTTAAAGCTGATGTATCTTTCTTTAATATGCACGAAAATAATTTCATTGCAATAATATTTATCGGTGGTCCGGGAGTTAAAAAATATTGGATAAATCCCGCATTACATTCCATTGCCAATAAGTTTCAAATTAAAAACAAAATTATTGGTGCAATTTGCAGCTCGCCTGTAATTTTAGCTAAAGCCGGACTATTATCCGGACGTGAAGCAACCTGTTTTGAAAGTGACAAACAGGAATTGGAAAAAGAAGGCGTAGCATATAAGAATTTACCGATTGTAATAAGCAAGAATATAATCACCGCAAACGGACCTTCATCTGCTTACAATTTTGCTGAAAAGTTTGTGGAAAAAATCAAATTTAACTAAACTCCATTTTACCTGCTAAATTGAAATATGAATAACATTGATTTTAAATATTGCAATAGCCTTACAAAATATTCAAGGTTCAAAACAAGAGTTGTAAATATTGGCAATATTCCGCTTGGCGGAAGTTTTCCCATTAGAATTCAATCGATGACAACCACAAATACTCTTGATACAAAAGCAACTGTTGACCAATCAATAAGAATGATTGAAGCAGGCTGCGAATATGTGAGAATTACAGCTCCAAGCATAAATGAAGCAAAGAATTTAAGGAATATAAAAGAAGAACTGAAGAAAGCCGGTTATTCTACTCCGTTAATTGCAGACATTCATTTTACACCAAATGCTGCAGAAGTTGCAGCCAGGATAGTTGAAAAAGTTCGCGTTAATCCGGGTAATTATGTAGACAAGAAAAAATTTCTTCAAACTGAATATACCAATAGTGAATACGAAGCGGAGATAGAAAGAATTCGAGAACGGTTTTCCCCTTTGGTTAAGGTCTGTAAAGAATACGGAACCGCAATGAGAATAGGAACTAACCACGGTTCTCTTTCCGATAGAATAATGAGCCACTACGGAGATACTCCGCTGGGAATGGTTGAGTCTGCATTGGAATTCGTTAGAATTTGCGAAGACTTAAACTATTATGATATTGTATTATCCATGAAAGCCAGTAATACACAAGTAATGGTTGAGGCATACAGATTATTAGTAAATAAAATGATTACATCCGGAAGGAATTATCCTATTCATCTCGGTGTAACGGAAGCCGGAGACGGTGAAGACGGCAGGATTAAATCTGCTTTAGGAATAGGCACATTATTGGAAGA
Organism: uncultured bacterium; assembly: GCA_965554225.1. Classification (GTDB taxonomy): domain Bacteria; phylum Bacteroidota; class Ignavibacteria; order Ignavibacteriales; family Melioribacteraceae; genus BMS3ABIN04. Next base: position 13,439 of record CBEVZC010000008.1, read on the forward strand.
CGGTATTGGAGATACAATTCGAGTATCTTTAACTGAAGAACCCGAAAAAGAAATTCCGGTTGCTATTGCTTTAGCCGAAAGATATAAAGACAGAGAGAAGCATGATGAAATTCCGGTATTGGATTCTATCCCTAAAAATCCTTTTGAATATTCTAAGCGCAAAACATTTTCAGTAAACGGAATAGGAGGAAAAAATGTTCCCGTTGTTGTTGCCGATTTTTCAAAAGTACATGTTAAAGATTTTTCAGATTTAAGTATAATCGGATATAACTATGACTCCGTTTTGGATAAATGGAACATGAATGACACAGCTGCGGATTTTATTTATTTAGGGAAACAAGAAATTGATCTGCAATTACCAAATTCGTTGAAAGTAATATATGATTCCGAGTATTATAAAACTCTTAAGAATCCGCATAATGCATTTCCGCTTTTTACAATTGAGCAATTTGAAGATACAATCGATCATTCCGATACTTTGAATTTTGTTAAGATAAACTTAGAAGACATATCCTCTGAAAAGCTTAAAAGTTTTGCCAAAGACAAATCAATGGTATTCATTTTAACAACCTCCAACCTTGCCGGGATGGCAGAACAGCGTAGAATATTTCTTGAGTTTATGCTTCAAAAAATAGGAAATCCGGTAATTATAAAACGTAATTACCATGATGCTGATGCTAACTTATTTAGGCTCTATAGTTCAACTGATTTTGGCGCTTTACTGATTGACGGATTAGGTGATGGGGTTTGGGCAAATACGGATGAACTTGGTTTGGGTTCTAAAAAGAACGCCCGTGTTTTAGTTAACAGAACATTATTCGGAATATTACAAGCAGCAAGGACCAGAATATCCAAAACAGAATATATTGCATGCCCTTCCTGCGGACGTACTTTGTTTGACTTGGTAGAGGTTACAAATAAAATCCGAACAAGAACAGAGCACTTAAAAGGAGTAAAAATTGGAATAATGGGCTGCATCGTTAACGGTCCCGGTGAAATGGCAGATGCAGATTACGGTTACGTCGGTTCCGGTGTTGATAAAATTACACTCTACAGAGGTAAAGAAGTTGTAATGAAAAATATTAACTTCGCAAACGCAGTTGACAAACTTATTGATCTAATAAAAGAAGACGGTAATTGGGTAGAACCCCAATAACTTCTAAAATAAAACAATATCTTTTTATATTGAACTTTTCAAACTTTATATAAAATCCGCAAGTGAGCTGAAATTGGGATCAAATAATCTTTTATAAATTCTTAATGCATAAGAATCAGTCATACCCGAAATATAATCGCACACAATTCTGGCTCTTGCTTCTACCGACTTTTCATTCTTAATCAAATTATGCGTAAAATCCGGCAGTAATTTTATTCTTGCTTCTCCGGTAATATAATTCTGCTCAAACACTTTGAACATCCGTTCAATCATTTCGTCTGCTTTAAATTCCATTTGGTGAAGCGGCGGTGAAGTAAAAACCAAATCGACCGCAATTTTTTTGTACAGGTCCGCTTTTTCCTGAAGAGCTTTATCAATCTGCAGCTTATATTTGTATCTGTTAGTTAAATCATCCATAAATGTTTTGCGTTCTTTAATATCGCAGCCAAGAATAAAATCACCAATTAACGAACCGAATTTTGGTTTATAATTACGCTGTCCAATCCATTTTTTTAAATCTTCAATAATATCTCTCTGACGTATATTCAAATGGGATTCATTATCAATTAACCAATGGTCTAACTTCTGAATTGTAATAAATCTTCCGGATACGCTATCTACAATATCATTTATTGCATAAGCCGTATCGTCCGCCCAATCCATTATTTGACATTCTATACTTCTGAAGCTGTTTGCTTCCTTTATAGAATGAAACTGATTTTTATAGTCTTTCCCGGTAAAAACAAAATCCAAATATTTTTTTTGATAATCGTAAACGAAATGATTTACAGGATTATCATAGTCCTTATATGTAACTTTATATTTTAATATTGAATCAATGAAAGCCCGTGTAGGATTCATTCCCCGTCTGTCATCTTGGTTTCTATAAAAAACTTCAGTTAATAATCTTAACGTCTGCGCATTTCCCTCAAACCCGCCGTATTTACTCATTAAATTATTCAGGGTCCTTTCGCCTGCGTGACCAAAAGGAGGATGACCAAGATCGTGCCCCAAACATGAAGACTCAACCAGATCGGGATCGATGAAATATTTATCGTCAAAAGGAGAATCGGAAAGATTATTTAAGTAATTGCAAATTGATCTTCCAATTTGTTCAACTTCAATTGAATGAGTTAATCTGGTTCTATAGTAATCGCTTTCGCCAGGTAAAAAAACTTGCGTCTTACCTTGCAGTCTTCTAAATTCGGACGAATGGATTACTCTGTCTCGGTCAATTTGGAACGGAGTTCTGAAATCAGCTCTGTTACTTTCCCGCAGTCGTTCAAAATCAAAATCTTTATAAAAATTATTCTTCATCTTGTCCTTTCTTTTACCTTTTTAAATTTAATAAATCTTCCCAACTTAATTTTGCAATATTGACATCAAGATTTTTAAGACTTATTTTATCCGTTCAAAATATTATTATGTTTTTAACACAAGGGGAAAATTAGTATGCCATGGATTAAAGTAATAGAAGAAAATGAAGCAAAGGGTGAAGTTAAAGAAATATATGATTCAATGAAAAAAAGCAGAGGAAAATTATCGAATATAATGCAAATCCAAAGTTTGATGCCGGAAGTAATGAAAAGCCACATGGATTTATATCTCTCCGTTATGTTTAATAAGTCCGGTATTAGAAGGGAAGAAAAGGAATTAATCGCCGTTGTGGTTTCAACGTTAAACGATTGCTTATATTGCACAAATCATCATGCCGAAGCCTTGAACAGTTATTGGAATGACCCTGCTAAAATTCAGCAAGTTATAAACGATTATAAAACAGTCGAACTACCTGTAAGATCGTTTGCAATTCTTAGTTATGCCGAAAAGTTAACCTTAAATCCCGGATCGGTAAATGAACACGATTTGGAAAATTTACAAATTCACGGAATGAGCGACGAGGATATTCTTAATATAAATCTAATAGTAAGTTATTTTAATTTTGTTAACAGAATTGCTAACGGACTCGGTGTTGAGTTCTCCGACGAAGAGGTTAAAGGTTATGCTTATTAAGCAAACAGTTTCATCTAAATAAAACATAATAGCATGGTAAAAACTTAAAGTAAACTTATTGGTACTTTTAATAAATAAAAGTACCTTTCTTTTATTTATAAGTGTTTATTCAAATAAAGCATTGAAACCTTTATATCTCCATAACTCCTTGATTTATATTTTCTCCAAAATCAAAAAATAGTTGCTATTTTTATTTACTTCCTTATTTTACAAGTATAATTTATATTCGATAATTAATACACGTTTTTTATCGCATGAAAATGACGGTTAATAAAACTTATAAACGTACATTTTAATAGTTCAGCAGTTAAAAAATATTGAGTAAGATCGATTCAATTTATAAATTGTATTTTATTAGTTAATTTTTATTGCAAGATTTATAAAAGCTAAATGAACGAACCGAATAACTTAAAAGAAGTTCAAGGAAATATTGACAGTATTATGGAAATAAACGACTTGTTTTCTATACTTGTTAATATTTCTAAAGATTTAATTTTCGTTTTAAACCAGGAGGGTTTCTTCAATTTTATAAACGAAAACGGCGCCAGAATTCTTGATTATCACACGAGTGAATTATTAGGTAAGCATTTTTTCGATTTGGTTGGTGAAGAAAACAAATCCCAAGTATCTTCGGCTTTCCAAAAAATATTGGACGATGGAAACGTAATTCATTTCAGTTCAAACTTAAAAGCAAAGTTCGGCGATCTGGTTTGGTTTAATATTTCTGCCAGTCCAATAAAACAGAATGATAAAATTGAAGGTGTAATTGCGATTGCTTACGATGTGACAAAAGCTGATAAAGAAGGGAAGAGAATTAAAGATTTAACAACAAAATTACTAGAGTCAAATAGAATTATTTCAATTGAGCGTGACCGGGCAAAGCAAAAAATATCAATATTAGAAGAATTAAATAAACTTAAAAACGATTTTATTTCAAATATTTCTCATGAATTGAGAACACCTTTAGCTTCCATTGTAGGTTTTGCCGAAACAATTAATACAGATGAAGAGCTAAGTTCTGATAAGGTTAAAGAGTTTAACAAAATTATACTTGATGAAAGCAAACGATTGGCAAAACTTATTGAAGATGTTTTGGACCTTTCTAAATTGGAGGACGAAAAGGAAACATTAGACAAAGAGAATTTTGATTTTGTTGTTTTGCTTAAAAATTTAACCAACGGTTTTAAGGAATTAGCCGATAAAAAAAATATTAATTATTCCGTAGAAATTCCGGAAGCTGAAATAATAATTAATGCAGATAAGGAGAGAATTTCAAAATCTTTTAGTAATTTAATTTCTAATGCTTTTAAATTTACTGAATCGGGTGGTAGAGTAACCGTGATTGTTCAGGATTTTTTAAGAGAAGCAGAAATTATTATAAGCGATACAGGTATAGGAATTCCGCAAGATGAATTGCAGTTTATTTTTGAGAAATTTAATAAAGTTGAAACTCAAACAAAAAAAACTAAGGGAAGCGGTTTGGGTTTAGTGACTTTAAAAAAAATTATAGATTTGCACAAGGGATTAATTAGGGTGAAAAGTGAGGTAAACAAGGGAACAACTTTTATTATCAAACTACCTAAATTAATATAATCATAGTAGGAGTAAAACTTGGAAAAAACCATATTTATTGTTGACGATGAAGAGTCTATACTGAAGTTAATAACCCATTGGGTTAAGAATGACTGGAAATATAAGGTGAAAACTTTCATGAACGGCAACGACTTGTTGGATAGCCTTTACGAAGGTCCCGACTTGGTATTGCTTGATATTATGCTGCCGGATATCGGAGGAGTTGAAATTCTTAAAAGGATAAAACGTAACTATAAAAACTTGCCCGTCATCATGCTGTCTGCGCAAGGAAGCATAGACGTAGCCCTCGAATCAATTAGAATAGGTGCATTCGATTATTTCCCCAAACCGATAGATAAAAATCGACTCGAACCGGCAATTAAAAATGCCATTGCAAATTATGATTTACAGAGAAGAGTTGACGAACTTAAGGGAGACCTCCAAAAAGAATATAGTTTTGATAACATCATTTCTGCAGACAGGAAAATGCAGGATGTATTTAAAATGGTAACCAAGGTTTTAGACAATTCTATAACCGTCTTAATTAATGGTGAAAGCGGAACCGGAAAAGAATTGATAGCCCGTGCAATTCATTATAACGGTATCAGGAAAGATGCTCCTTTTGTTGTTGTGAACTCGGCTTCAATACCAAGAGAGTTATTGGAAAGTGAATTGTTCGGTCACGAAAAAGGTTCCTTTACGGGAGCTTATCAGCGTAAAATAGGAAAGTTTGAACTGGCAAACGGAGGCACACTGTTCCTCGATGAAATCGGCGAAATGGAAATGTCACTCCAAGCAAAAATATTAAGAGTAATTCAGCAAAGAGAGTTTGAGAGAGTAGGCGGGAACGAAACAATCAAGAGTGATGTGCGGATTATTTCTGCTACAAACAGAAATTTGAAGGACATGGTAACCAACAGAGAATTTAGAGAAGATCTATATTACCGTCTCAATTCATTCCCAATTTATATACCACCGCTGCGCGAAAGAAGAGGTGACATTGTAATATTGATTAACCATTTCTTGAACGAGTTTAAACTGAAAGTTGGAAAGGATATCGAAGGTTTTACTAAAGCAGCGCTAAAATTAATGTACGATTATGACTGGCCGGGAAATGTAAGAGAATTAGAAAATACAATTGAAAGATGTTTGATTCTAACTGATCACAAAACGATAGACATAGATGTTTTACCTCCGCAAATATTAAACACGGACGGCAGTTCATCTTTACACAGCAATGAACCTCTGTTCGGAGATGATTCACCTATTATTCCGTTTGAACAGCTGAAATCGGAAGCTATTAAACATGCATTGAGAATAACTAAGGGCAACATTGTTGAAGCGTCAAAAAAATTAAACGTCGGCAGAGCTACTCTTTACAGACTTATGGAGAAGTACAACATAAAATCGAAAAGAGATTAGTTTTCTTAAAATCAATAGTTGATTATGAATGCAGAAAAAAAAGATTACAAAATTTTACTTGTAGAAGATGAAGACAACATTGCCAAGCTCTTTACATTTAGTTTCAAGAGAGCGGGGTTTGCCTGCGAATGGGCGGAAAATGGAATTGCCGGCTTGGAAAAAGTAAGAGAATTTAAACCCGATATTATCGTAAGCGATATTATGATGCCGGAGATGGATGGTTATGAGTTCAGAAGAAATTTATTAAAAGAGCCCGAGTTTGGTTCCATCCCATTTATTTTCCTTACTGCCAAAGGTGACGAATCCGACATCTTGGATGGATATGACTTGGACATTGAAGATTATGTTGTTAAAACTTCCAGCCCGAAAGTGGTAGTTGCCAAATTACTTGCTATTCTTAAGAAAAGTCAGAAAGAACGGGAGAAAGCAGTCAACGAAGTCCATCAGGCAGCTTCAAAAATGGGGGCAAAAGTTGTTCCCGACGATTTTCCTAAGCTTGAAGGATTTGAAGTTGAGCATTGGCATGTTCCATTCCAGAACATTCCCGGCGGAGATTTTATAGACTATTTTCCATTGGACGAAAACAACCTTGTTGTAGTTTTGGGTGACATAATGGGAAAGAAATGGGGCGCATGGTATTTTGCTGTTGCTTATGCGGGATACGTCCGCAGCGCAATACGTTTTGTCCTGCAGTCCGGCGATGTTTTCTCACCCGCAGTTATTCTGAATAAAGTAAATGATGCCATTTATAAAGATGAACGCTTATCCGAAGTATTTATTACCCTCTCAATCTTTGTTGTGAACAACAAGGACAAAACGGTTCTCTACAGTGGCGCCGGCGATTTGCCTCTTTTATATAAATCTCCGGATGAAGAAGTAAAAAGTATTAAGTCGAATGGAATTCTGCTCGGTTTTAGTGAAACCGGAGAGTACGAAGATGTTAATGTTACTCTTAAAAGCGGTGATATTATCTTTAGTACTACAGACGGTATAACGGAGACCAGAAAAAGCGATGGCGAATTTTTTGGCGAAGACGGCTTAATAAATGTAATTAAAACAATTACACCACAAGAGAATCCACTTAATAAAGTTGCAAAAGTTTTTACGGAATCTACCAACGGAAAGTTTGAAGATGATGTAAGCATAATTTCAATTAAATGTTTATAAATTTAAATTAGATCTATTTTTATGAAGTTAAATTTGACTTGGGTTTTTCTTCTTATATCAGTTTTCCTTATCAATACAATCTTATACGCTCAAACCATTCGTCCTATTCGAGACAATGTCGGCTTCTGCTGGAATGCACCTGAAATGGACAGTATAATTTTCTTCTTAGAAAAAGATGCAAAATACTCCCCCCGTTTTCAGGGTGATAATTTAGTCGCGGCTATTTCTCCGCACGACGATTATTTATATGCGGGAAGAATATATTTTCCGGTTTACCGCTTAATCAAGGCAAAGGAAATTGTTGTTTTCGGAGTAACTCACGGCACAGTAAGGCGGGCTATGAACGACCCGGAAAATGTTTTAATTCTAGATAATTATGATTTTTGGAAAGGTCCGTATGGTAATGTTAAAATATCTCCGCTGCGAGAAGTAATAAAACAAAAATTAAATCATGATTTCTTTATAGTTAGCAATAAAGCCCAAAGAATTGAACATTCTATTGAAGCGCTGATTCCATTCTTGCAATATTACAACCGCAATATTAAAATTACACCCATAATGGTAACAGCAATGCCGTTTAGTTTAATTGAGAAAATTAGCGGAGAACTAACAAATATTATTGATAACTATATTCATTCCCGGCATCTGCAGCTCGGGAAAGATATTTTCTTTTTAATTTCCAACGATGCCGACCATTACGGAGCCGACTTTAACAATACTCCGTTCGGTACGGATTTGAAAGCTCATACTGCCGCTACTAACAATGATAAACGAATTATTGAAAAATATATTAATAATACAATCAGTAAATCCGACTTGGTCGCTTTAACGAAAGAAATATGGAAAACCGGTAAAAATAAACCATTGACATTGTGGTGCGGGAGATATCCGGTTACGTTCGGATTATTAACGGTAGAAAAAATTGTTAAAAATATTACAGGGAAACCATTAAGCGGAAAGTTATTCAAATATTCAGATACGTTCACAGAAAAAGTACTCCCGATTAAAAACACGCAACTCGGTACTACTGCTCCTTTCTCATTAAAGCATTGGGTCGGATTTTACTCCGCAGGATTTTACATAAATAAATAATATTTTGATTACCATCTCTGAATTCTTAACAACATGCTATGTTATCAATAAAGAATTATATGCCATTTAACTGAGATATTTCTAAAAAGTCAACTTAGCAAGTTGACTTACTAAATAAGATATATATTTTAAGTAAGCACTTGACTGATCTAAAGATAAACAGGTGCAAAATTAGAGTATTCTATTCCACATAAACTGCAGTTCCATAAACCAATATTTCAGCAGCGCTCTGCATTATATAGCTCGTGGAAAAACGGCAGTTAACAATTGCATTTGCTCCCAATGCTTTTGCTTCCGCCTTCATTCTGTCTAATGATTGTTCACGCGATTCAGCCATTAGTTTTGTATATTCTTGTATCTCTCCGCCGACAATATTTTTTAGTAAGGCAATTATATCTTTCCCAATATTTCTTGCGCGAATAGTATTACCGCGCACAATACCGAATACTTGTTTGATTTCTTTACTCTGAATTGTTGGAGTTGTAACGATAATCATCTTTGAATCTCCTTATATTTATCTTGTTTGAAAATAAAATATTTCTCACGAATTACAGAGAAAATTAAAACAACAAATCCGAATACTAATGCTACGGTTCCAATCTGTACTATTAAAGGCGTTTGTTTATCGACAAAAAATTGATTAACCGCTTGAATACTTCCGTAGGCAATTAAAATAAGAGCTCCTATTGAAATTGCGACCCATGCAATTCCTCTTTCTAATTTATTGTAGAGATTGGTCCAGTAACCATCCCAAAACTCTTTAGAAGGATTTTTAAGTTTCATTTTATTCAACACCTCCTTTATCCGTTTTTGTTCTTCAAATTCTTTCCTGCATTCAAGATTATTCAATATTAAAGAATCGAATTCCGCTTTTTCTTTTTCACTTAATTCATTCTCAAAATATTTTTCCATAAGAATTATAAATCTTTCATTCATTAAACTAACCTTTCGAATTCATTTGCCAATTTTTTACGTGCATAATAAAGTTTAGACATTACTGTTCCAATCGGCAGATTCAACAATTCCGCAATTTCTTTATAGCTGTAGTTCTGAAACTCTTTCAGCATAATAATTTCTCTGTCCTCAGCTTTTAATTGCTCAATAGCACTTTCCAGCTTTTCCTTAACTTCTTCATCCTCTACAAAATCTTCCGGAGTTTCTGGATCTTCCATACTCTTTACATTCTCCAGAAAAGCTACTTCTCTTTTATTTTTTGAATCTCTAAAATAATTCAAACACAAGTTTTTTAATATTCTGTAGTACCATGTAAAGAAATTTTTTTGTTTATCAAACGTTTTAAAACTTCTGTAAGCTCTTATAAAAGCATCTTGAGAAACATCCATTGCTAAATCGTGCGAACCTAAAAAACCCAGTGCTGTATAATATGCTCTTTTCATATTTGCTTTTACCAATCTTTCAAATTCCGCTTTTTCATCAGATGTTAATCTTGGATTTTTTAGAATTTTCTTAATCATTTTATTACTTATACACTTACTCAAAGAATTTATTCAATTTAAAATTATTTATTTGTAATTGCTTATCCGCAGACTAATAATCTGCTTAACGGAGAAATTGGTTTCAGAATTATTATTAGCCAAAGTAAATTTTTATTATAAGAGATACTTAACTAAATTTACAAAATCGATTCAATTAAAATTAGCGAAAGGGGATTTGAAAATGAAACGTTTTATATTAGTAAATTTTTTATTCTTAGTAATTTTTTCATCTGCAGCTTTACTTGCTCAAACAGTAAAACAGGATAAAGGCGTATTTGTTGAGAAAAAGCCGGGTTATTATCAGGATGTAATAATGAAGAGTATAAGGGAGTTTAATGCCAAACCTAAAAAAGTAAAAAAACTATTTCAAGTTGATGTAAAAAATTACGATTTACCAACTTCGGTAAACCAATTTACAATATTCTGGCATAACAAACCTATATCTCAAGGGAATACAGGTACGTGCTGGGATTTTGCTACAACGTCATTCTTAGAATCCGAAATTTACAGAACTTCTAAAAAGAAAGTTAAACTTTCCGAAATGTTTACTACCTACTGGGAATATGTTGAGAAAGCAAGAGAATTTGTTAAAACGCGCGGAAAATCTTTATTCGCTCAAGGTTCCGAAGCAAACGCAGTAACAAGAATGTGGAAGAAATATGGCATAGTTCCCGAAAAAGATTTTTCAGGACTAAAACCTGGTCAAAAATTTCTCGACCATAGTAAAATGTTTAAGGAGATGTATTCATACTTACAATCCGTCAAGAATGAAAATGCATGGAATGAAGAGCTTGTTTTATCTACTATTAAATCTATATTAAATAACTATTTGGGAACTCCACCAAACTCGGTTAATGTAAACGGAAATACTTATACACCAAAACAATACTTAAGTAATTATTTGAAATTGAACCCGGATGATTATATTGATGTTTTATCCTATAAACAAGCTCCATATTATAAGCAAGTTGAATACAAAGTTTCCGATAATTGGTGGCACAGTAAAGAGTATTATAATATTCCGTTAGACAAGTTCATGTCGGTAATAAAAAATGCTCTAAAAAATGGATATACACTAAGCATCGGTGGAGATGTTTCCGAACCGGGTAAAATAGCAGGCAAGGATGTTTTTGTAGTTCCTACTTTTGATATTCCGTCAAAATATATAAATGAAGATGCAAGACAATTTAGGTTCAGCAACGGCTCGACTACCGATGATCACGGAATACATCTTGTCGGATACTTAAACAAAGACGGCCAAGATTGGTACGTAATTAAAGATTCAGGCTCAAGTTCGCGAGACGGGAAAAACAAAGGATATTATTTTCTAAGCGGTGATTACGTAAAACTTAAAATTATGGATTTTATGGTTCACAAAGACGTAATGAAAAGTTTGTTAAAAAAATTTCAATAGAATAATTTGGTCTTAGATTTATTGATTATTAATTTAGAGTTATTATGAAGTTAAAAAAATTTTCATGGTTTTTTGTTTTACTATTTATTCTTATCGGTTGTAGTTCAGGTGAAAAAAACGAAAAAGATCTGATTTACAAAAAGGAAATTAATAAATGGCGAAACAGAAGAATAACAAATTTGAAAAGCGATAACGGTTGGCTTAATTTAGTCGGACTGTATTGGTTAAAGCAAGGGGCAAACACTTTCGGTGCGGATAAAACCAACGATGTAGTTTTCCCTTCCGGAGCTCCAAAATTTATAGGCAAGTTTATTCTAAACGGAAACAGCATAACTGCAAAGATTAATAATGGAGTTGATGTCTATTATAAAGGGAGCAAGGTTACCGCCATAACATTAAAAGATGACATGTCTCCCGAAGCTACGGTTTTAGCTGTAGGTCCGTTTAGGTTCTTTGTTATTAAACGGGGAGACCGGTATGGGATAAGACTCAGAAACCTGGACGCTACCTTGGTAAAAAACTTCAAAGGAATAAAGTACTATCCAACAGATAAAAAATGGAGAGTTAAAGCAATATTCGAAAAATATATTACTCCCAAAATTCTTTCCATTCCCACGGAAATAGGAACAATAGAAGAAGATACTTCTTTCGGCAGATTAAAATTTAATATTAACGGTAAAGAATATGGCTTAGATCCGATTAACGCTGACAAGAAATTTTTCATAATTCTTGCCGACGAAACAAGCGGCAGCGAGACATATGGCGGCGGAAGATTTTTGTACATTCCAAAACCGGACTCAACAGGTACTACAATAATTGATTTTAATAAAGCTTACAATCCTCCGTGTGCATTTACAAAATATGCTACTTGTCCGCTGCCTCCGAAGGAAAATTATCTGAAACTAAAAATTACAGCCGGAGAAAAAGTTTACGGAGATGGACATTAAATAGTCAAAACCATCAACCAAGTTCATCAAAAGAACTTGGTTGATGGGAAAACATCTTACTTAAGCACTATCATTCTTTTTGTATTTGTATAGTTTCCGGCGCTAAGCTTATAATAGTAAACTCCGCTTGAAATATTAGAAGCATTGAACTGAACTAGGTAATTACCCGGCGCTTGTAGTTTGTTAACTAAAGCTGTTACTTCGTTTCCAAGTATATCATAAACTTTTAGAGTAACAAAAACCCCCCTTGTATTTCCCTCTTTTTCAAAGGGAGGATTTAGAAGGGATCTAATTGAATATCTTATAGTTGTAGTGGGGTTAAAGGGATTAGGATAATTTTGTTCTAAAATAAAATTCGAAACAACAGATTCAGTTTCAATTCCCGTTGAAGTATTGGAATAATCAAATAATAACCTTCTCGGTGCAATACCCGTTTCGTATGTATGAAGTAAAGCACCGTCACTGCCATAGGTTATTAAGGAACCGTTTGCGGAAAAGTCTTTTGCATCGAGCAAGTAATGTACTCCGTTAGAATAGTCATAACCATAACCGTAAGTAAACGTAACACCTTGGGCATCAACAACTCGGTTTACATCCCCACTTAACAGATTTAACCCGATGATATCATTTCTTGAACCTTTAAAATAAATTTCATCGCTGTTTTTATCTACACTAATATCTTTCCCGAAACCGAATCCCGGAATTGAAAAGGAATCGACTTTCGCATAGCTTGTTAAATCGACTTTATAAATTACGGCAGAGGAATCATTCCCAGGACATCCTATAAGTAAAAAATCATCGTTACTTATTGCAAGAGACGAAGGATTTAATTTAACTACAATTGCAGATATCACACTATCTAAATCCGCATCAATTACGGAAACAGTTGAGTCGGAAGCACCGCCCCAGACGCTATTATTAGCTACAAAAACAAAATTGCTTTTTGAAATGATCTCTTGTGGATACACTCCAACTTTAATATTCTTTACAAAACTAAAATCATTTAGATTAAGTACGGAAACATTTCCCGCCGGTCCGTTGGTTACATAAATTTTATTGTTTGCAATTGCAAGCGAATACGGATTTGTACCGACAATAGCAGACTTAAGCATCGTACCGGTAGAATCCAATTCATAAATTTTTCCGCTTCCACCGAAGTTACCCTGCTCTGTTATATAAATATTACCTTCGAAAGAAACCAGTCCGTCCGGGAACAGACCAATATTATCAGGATTGAATATGCTTTGCGTAAATTCGTTACTCTGTGCATCTAACATTGAAAGCGTTGAAGTTCCGGCGGAGGCTCCACCTTCGGATAAAACATAAACTTTATTTAGCTGCTGAGCTAAGACAGAAACAGATAATAATAGCAGTAGAATAGTAATATTTTTTTTCATAGTAACTCTTTTTAATAATTTGTTGATATTGTTATTTTAAAATTTCTTAACGGCATTGGATAGCCGGAAATAATTTGGTAATTCACATTAAAAATGTTATTAACTTCCAGTTTGATTTTCGAGGTGATTTCCCAAAATTTTGTAGTTAAAATAATGTTACCGGCAGCCGTATTGACAGGATTTAACCGTTTTTTATTTGCGTAGTCGGAAAATCTTTTACCGATATTGGAATAAAATAAATTAAGTTCGATAAATTTATAATTTAGGTATAAGGCAATGTTTGAAGATAAAAGCGGAACATACGGTATAAATTTTCCCTTCGTTATATCACCTGGATATGCTTCACTAATCTTTTTAGAATTTAGAATATTTATTCCGGCATCAAGTGCAGCTGTAAACTGCTTACTTATTTCTCTTTTGGCTGAGAGACTGACGGAGAAATCCTCAGATACCGATTTTGCAATATTAACCGGTGACCAGAAACCATTGGATTGAGGTTTCCATACAATTTTATCTTTTGCATAAATATAAGTGTAACCTATGTTAATTTGCCCTTGTATGAAAAAATTGAAAGCATAGTATAAACCGACTTCCGCATTCATAGAATTTTCGGGATGCAAATTTCTATTACCGCCTGTTTTCCAGTATAAATCGTTAAAAGAGGGAGATCTAAAATTTTTACCGGTATTTCCCCTTATACTAAAATCGACATCTTTCAACGGTTGATAGTTAATCCCAAATTTATACGTAAACGCACTTTGTTTGATATCGGAGATGTAATCATAGCGTGCAGAAGGAAAAAGCTTTATACTGTTTATAATTTCAAGAGCGGAAGTTAGAAAAACCGCATGCTGGTTGCGCTTAATTCCATCTTCAAGTTCATTACTTTTTAACTCAGCGTGCGTAAAATTATATCCACCCGTAAGTCGTATAATTCCGTCTTTGTACCTTAGTTCCGGTGATACCGCATAAACTATATTTTTATACAAGCTGTTTAAGTAAGGTTGAACTTTGTAATTCATATAGTTATTCTGATAATTCAGATTTGTATGAAGAGTAAGTTGAGGTGAGATTAAATTTTCAAAGATTAGAATATTATTCCAATTTTTATCAAACTGTTTTGTTGCCGGCGGCGGAGTACCGGCTTCAATTCCCGGTACATTTTTATTCTGATGAGAATACAATGAGATAAATCTAATACGATTTGTACTATTAAATAGATATTGTAAATTTAATCCGACATCATAAATTGAATATGCCGCATTTCCCCTTTCCTTTAGAATTTTTTTGTTTCCGTTTTCAAAGTAATATTTAAAATTGCCGTCCGAATTTTCCTTACGATAATAGATACTAGTATTTAGATTTTTACTTTGTTTTTCCACTCCAATTGAATAAGCATTTTTATTGAAGGACCCTTGGGTAAGCGATAGATTTATTTTGTAATCTTTTTTTCTTGTTAAAAGTGATCTATTCTTTGTAACAATGTTAATCATTCCGCCCAACGCATCGCTCCCGTAAACCGAACTTACACCATTATTAACTACTTCGATGCGCTCTATACTTTGCAAAGGTATTAGGGAAAGATCGATTTGTGAATTTTGAAAAGAGTTTAACCTTACACCGTCCAGTAAAATTAAAGTGTGTTCGGTACCGAGTCCGTTAATTGATAAAGTTTGTAGCTCCGGTGTAATTCCATATGATTTAATAAAAATCGAAGAAGACTGTTTAAGAATATCCGGCAGTCTTTCACCGTTTGTTCTTTTAATTTTTGCTTCATCAATTATATCAATTTTTGTTGGAACATCTTTTAATTCAGTCTCAAGTTTATTCGCCTTAACAATTACATCGCCCAACACAGACTTAACTTTATAATTGGTTGTATCTTGTGCCTTACTTATTTTGAAAGAAAAAACAAGAATAAAGAACAATACAAATCTTCCTGTTACAGTAACTCCATTTAACAATTTAATTTACTCCTGGTATTGGCAAACAAAGTTTCTTTACATTTATTTATCGCAGAAGAAATAGGAAGTGAAAAATGAAGTTTAGAAACTTCATAAAGGAATAAATTAATGTTTACTTTAATCGAACTATAAATTACAGAGTTGTTTTCAAGCTTTAGACCATTACTGAGCGCTTCTTGTAAGATCATTTTGTTCATAGTAACCCGCTATGTTAATTACTAAAATTTAATTATTTAATTTTAGAGGGTTAGGAATATTGATAGGAATAAGGATGTAAAATCTGCTTTTATTCCCGAAAGCCTCTTTATTTATTAAATAATCAGGCAGGTCTCCTGGCTTGTTCCATCCTTAACGCCTTCCCATCCTATTTTAGTAGAACAGTGGCAAAATGTTAAAGACTTCAAAAGAACTTACAGTTGCGGGTACAGCTCCGGAATTTTTACTTTTCGCTTGCAAGAAAGCAAATCACCGGATTCCCTTTTAATTGAAAACCTAATTATTGTGTGCAAAAAATATAAAAATGAAGTTATTATTCAAAGGAAATTATAGAAAATAAAAAACAAAAATGGCGAAAGGTTAAATACTAAATAATAATATAAAATATTACTTATTACGCTGTTCGTCAATAAAATAAACAAGTTTATTAAAACGCTCTATTTCTTTCCCGCTAAAGTCCTTTATTGCAGTTTCTATTGCAATGTTAAGCCAACGGGTATTTAGTTCCTTTACAGCTAATTTGATCTCGTCGGCAAACCCGTCTTGATCATTAAAAATTCTATCTGCAAATTCTATTGCCGCTTTAATATTTATAACACTGCGTAAGTTACTGTTATTAGCTATATCAATAAGCTTTGGGAATAAATCGGTTTCAGACAAACAAAGTTCAATAGCATAAAAACCTGCTTCTTTTAATTCTTTTAATTTTCCTGCATTTTTTATTTTTTTATCTGATGCTATTTTTAGTAATTCTTTCAACTGTTTTTTTGGTTCTTTTTTTCTCTCAATAGCATCGCTGTAGGTTCTGTTTATTGAGATTGCAATAGAATCGGAAAGTAATTTTTTTGCAAGATTAACTATTTCTGCAGGATGATTAACAGGATCCTTAACAACATTTAAAATTTCATTGTAATTACCATCAACAGCAAACTCTTCAAGCTGTTCTTGTGAAATACTTTTCTTCTTAGATCTAACCGCATCCCATCCACTCATAGGCAATATAACAGTTTTTCTTTTTTGACGAATAATTTCATCTACAATCTCTTTTGCTTCTTCATCTTTACGGAACAGACGTAAATCGTTATATGCCAGTTTCTGGACTAATGTAGCATAAAACTGTTTGTTAACTTTGAACGTAATAATAGATTCATCGCCTAAACTACCTTTTGAGTATTTAGTCAATTCAAAACTCGAGAACTTTTTTTTGAATAAATCCAGGATTGATTTTAATGAGGGTTCTTCATTTTCCCTAATAACTAATGTTATTTCTTTCAGATTCATATAGTTATATAAGAATTAACTTAATATTGAACTTTAATAAATTAAATAAATTTTCAAAGAAGAGAAACGGTGCTTATTTCCTCTCACATAATTTTATAAAAATAACAAAATACTTTTAAAGAAAAACATTTTTATTGGTAATTAAGCGGGAAATAGGCCTAAGTAATACTAAGAAATGCTTTACTCACAAAACCGGCTATATCAAGTTAAGCTCTTTCTTTTCGTTTTCTGAAAATAACTGTTCTAAATCTAGTAATATTATAAGTCTATTTTCTAACTTAGCAACTGACGTAAACATATTAGTATTAGTATTGGAGACCATTCGTGGTGGTGGCTCGGTTATACTTTTAGGAATTCGCAGGACTTCTTTTACTTGGTCAACTATAAATCCAATTGTTCTTTCTACAAGCTCAACTACAATTATTCGCGTATTCTGATCTTCCTCTTTATGTGGCATTCCCATTTTCTGTCTAAGATCTACAACCGGAATAACCTTTCCGCGCAGGTTAACAATACCTTCAAATGATTTGGGAGTATTAGGTACTTTTGTAATCTGCAGCGTCTTATTTATTTCTTGTACCTTCAAAATATCAACGGCAAATTCTTCTTCACCCAATTTAAAAGATACAAGTTGTAAGATTTCTTCTACTGTTTCAGTTTGATTCTCTAATATTTGCATAATAATTTAAATTTAGTTACAAAACTTTATTTTAGTAAATTATTTGTTATTACTATTATGTTTCAATAATCTTTCCGTTTTCTCTTACCTGATAAGAAGAACTTTCTGCATCCATTGCCTGACCGTCAATAATAAATTGCTGTGCCAAGTCCTGTAAATTTTCCGTAAGGTGATTAAGATCTTCCGTTGCTTGTGCAATCTGTTCAGCGCCCACACTAGATTCTTGTGACAAACTACTTATTGTCTCCACGCTTTGACTAATATGTTCTGCATTTTCCGATTGTTCTTCACTAACGGAAGCAACTTTGTTTACTACTTCAACAACTTTCTCAAAGCCATTGATTATTTTCTCTAAAGACTCGCCGGATTTTTGAGCAAGCTCTTTACCTGTATTCACTTCAACAGTGCCTTGCTCCATAGAATTAACAGCGCCTTGTGTATCTTTTTGAATTTGCTTTATCATTATTCCAATTTCTTTAGTTGCTTTCGTTGTCCTTTCAGCAAGTTTTCTTACTTCGTCAGCAACAACTGCAAACCCTCTGCCTTGCTCACCTGCACTTGCAGCTTCTATAGCGGCATTAAGCGCTAACAGGTTGGTTTGATCTGCTATTTCTTCAATAACTTGAATAATTTCCCCAATTTTATTACTGCTTTTGCCTAATTCTTTTACAGTTTGAGAAGCATTTTCAACAACTTCGGCAATTCTATTCATTCCGTGAATTGTTTCTTCAACTACTTGTCCTCCCTCTTTTGCAATCTCTCCTGCTTCGTTAGCAGATTGCGAAGCATTTAATGAATTATTAGTATTTTCAAGAATTCTCTTAGTCATTTTCTGAACTGCATCTGCAATTTCTATTGTTTGATTGTTCTGTTCTTTTGAACCGCTTGCCATTACTTCGGCTGTTGCGGAAATTTCCGCACTTGCACTTGCGGTAGCCTGAATGGATTCAGTAAGGTGAGAAATCATGTTTTTCATGTTTTGAACTACGGCATTAAACCCATGATATAATTTTCCTATTTCATCATCTTTTGACGGGATACAACTAACCGTCAAATCGCCGGAAGCAAATTTTTGCATCTTTTCAAGCACTTTTTCAACACTTTCGGATAAGTATTTCTCTCTGTCTTCTGCTTCTGCAACGGCTTCTTCAATCCTTTTTTCAACCGATTGTTTCTCTCGGATTAATTCTACTCTGGTCTTCTTAATATTCTTCACCATTTCATTAAAGTCGTTAGCCAAACTGCCAATCTCATCATTACTGTTTTTCTCAACATTTACATCCAGATTCCCCTTCGAAATCTCATGAGCAGCATTGCTAATCGTATCAATAGGTTTAACAATCTTTTTGCTAATAAATTTTATAGTAAAAAACATCACTAAAAATAGTACTACTAAAAATATAAGTTGATAGGTCTTTAACTTTGCTACTCTTTGGACAGATGACGATTCAAACATTTTTACAGCTTTGTTCATTTCCGAAAGCAGTTTTTGGTTTGATTCTAATATGTAATCTTTCCCTCTTTCTACTTCTTTAGGATTATTACTTCCAACAAGTTTTATACTTTCAAAAAAAGGAGTCCAAAGGTCCTTTACTTTGTCTAATTGTGAAAGAATAGCTTCATCTTCCGTTGGGGGAATTTTTAATTCGCTATTACCACGTATTAGTCCTTCTAATGTTGTATTAAATAATGATGCTGCTTCCTTCAAATCGCTGAAATCCTTTTTACCTTCGGTTACGATTAAAGCTTCCTTAGCTATTTTTTGTGATAACATTCTCTGTCTGCCGGCTAAATCAATTACTAAACCATCAGATTTTTGCGAATCTAATGTTAAAAATGTTAATAAAATCATTCCGCTAATCATAAATAGAAAAATAGAGGAGATTGAATAGAATTTTTGAATGAGCTTCATTTCTGATAATCCTTTAATTTAAAAAATTTTATTTCAATTAATTAAAATGTTATCCAAATCTAAAAGTATAAGAAGTTTATTTTCCAGTTTAGCAACCGCGGTAATAAGATCAGCGTTTATGCCTCCCACTATTGCTGGCGGCGGTTCGGTTATACTCTGTGGTATTCTTAATACTTCGCTTACTTGATCTACTATAAACCCTACGGTATTGCCATCCAATTCAACTACAATTATCTTCGTACCTTTATCCGGCTCCTTATGCGGTAATCCCAGGCGCATTCTTAAATCAATTACAGGTATTATTCTTCCGCGCAGATTGATTACTCCCTCTACAAACTCCGGTGTGTTAGGAACTTTTGTTAACATCATCATTCTATTAATTTCTTGGACTTTTAATATATCTACGCCAAATTCTTCACTTCCAATTTTAAACCCGACTAACTGCAGAAGTTCTTCGGATATTAATGTTGATGTGTTTCCATCACTCATTTAACTACCTCTTTATTGTTTGATTTTTATACCACATTTTGATTTTCAAGATTCCACTGTTCACCAACATTCTCAAAATTAACATTCTTTACTTTTCTAGAATTAATTATGTGAAAATGAGAAATAAGATTTTGAAGAGTATCTGTCAACCGATTCAAATCTTCAGAAGCTTTTGCCATTTGTTCAACACCCATTGTCGCTTCTGTTGTAACTTTGCTTATCATCTCAATATTTGTACTAATTTGGCCAAAAGTAGATGATTGCTCTTCACTGGCAGCCGCAACTTGATTTATCATTCCTACGGTATTATCAATTGAAGAAGTAATTTTTGCAATTGCTTTACCAGCTTGGTTTGCCAACTCCTTTCCTTCTTCAGCTTCTTTTGTTCCATTGTTTATAGTATTTACAGCATTGTACATTTCTACTTGAATATTAGCAATCATATCAGCAATTTCCTGTGTGGCTTTAGAAGTTCTTTCCGCAAATAATTTTACAATTTCGTCGTTTTTTAACAGTAAATCCATACTCATTTTTAGGTCGCGCTCCTGAACTTTTAATTGCTCTTTAAATGAGTCGGAAAAAAGCTCCACCTTATTTTTTACTTTCATACTTAGATTATTTGAGTGCGTAACATATATATAAATAAACCCTGTTATAGATACAGTAAGAATAAGAACGAAAAAGATAGTCGGAATTTTAAATTTTAATGAACTTCTTGAAAACTTCATTTTTCTCTAAATTTAATTTAAACTTTCTGTATTATCGCATTATAATTTTTCCAGTTTAATTTTGCGTAATTATTTTTGAATTTAAGACTCTTTTATAGTATTTTAGCATATAAAATTTTAATAAACTTATAGATTTATGATGATTATATTTTTCAACCTTTCTATTTTTAAATCATCACAGCACTTCGCAAAATTCACTTTTTCCAAAAAAATAAATATAGGAGAGTTCTGATGGGATGGCTAAACTCGTCTATCGGTAAAAAGTTTATAATGGCTTTAACCGGTACATTACTTATGTTATTTTTGTTAGTTCACCTCATAGGTAATATCATGCTGTATTTTGGTCCCGACGCTTTCAACACCTACGTTAAAATTCTTGATAGTATAAAACCACTTATAAGAGTGATAGAAATTATTCTTGCATTAATTTTCATTTATCACATTTATAATGGAATTAGACTTTGGCTCCAAAATAAAAAAGCGAATCCGACAAAATATGCTGTAAATGCTACTCGGCAGAATACCGACGTATCCTCAAGATCAATGATAATTACCGGTAGTTTTGTCCTATTATTTTTAATTATTCACCTTAGTACATTTTGGGCAAAATTCAATTTTTCTGAATTGAAGGAAAATGAAAGATTTTATAGTTTTGTAACTACTGCTTTCAAAGATCCGTTATTTGCGGCTGTATATTTCTTTGCAATGATTTTCCTAGGTTACCATTTAAACCACGCTTTTCAAAGTGCATTTCAAACATTTGGATGGAACGGTAAAAAATACGGTGCTTTTGTAAAGAAGTTGGGGTTATGGTATGCGGTAATTGTTGCTGCTGTTTTCGCCTCTATTCCACTTTACTTTTTTTTAATGGGAGGTAAATAAAATGATATTAAATTCAAACGTTCCGGAAGGAAATCTTGCTGAAAAATGGACCAATCACAAATTCAGCATGAAGGTTGTAAACCCTTCCAATAAAAGAAAATTTGACATTATTGTTATTGGCTCCGGTCTAGCCGGCGCCTCAGCGGCTGCAACAATGGGAGAGTTGGGATACAAAGTAAAAGTTTTTACTTTTCACGATTCGACCCGCCGTGCTCACTCAATTGCTGCACAAGGGGGAATTAACGCCGCAAAGAACTATCAAAACGATGCTGACTCGGTTTACCGCTTATTTTATGATACAATCAAAGGCGGTGATTTTCGTGGACGCGAAGCTAATACATGGCGTCTTGCAGAAGTAAGTAATAATATTATCGATCAGTGTGTTGCTCAGGGTGTTCCATTTGCTCGCGAATATGGAGGAACATTGGCTACCCGTTCATTCGGGGGCGCTCAAGTTTCACGTACTTTTTATTCAAGAGGTGAAACAGGTCAGCAATTATTACTTGGTGCATACAGTTCAATGAACCGCCAGGTTAACCTTGGTAATGTTGAATTGTTTCCTAGAAGAGAGTTTCTCGATTTAGTTTTAGTTGATGGACGAGCACAAGGAATTATTGTTCGTAACTTACTAACCGGTGACTTGGAAAAACATTCAGCACAAGCTGTAGTTATGGCAACAGGTGGTTACATGAATGTTTACTATCTTTCAACAAATGCAATGAACTCAAACGCTACAGCAGCTTGGCGCGCACATAAACGAGGCGCTGCGTTTGCTAATCCGTGTTATACACAAATCCACCCTACTTGTATGCCGCTTCATGGTGAAGGACAATCTAAACTAGTACTTATGAGTGAAAGTTTAAGAAACGACGGTAGAATTTGGGTGCCTAAAAAAGCGGGGGATACACGTTCTCCGGAACAAATTCCCGAAGACGAAAGAGATTATTATCTTGAAAGGAAATATCCTGCATTTGGTAATCTTGTACCGCGTGATGTTGCTTCACGTAATGCAAAATATGTATGTGACGAAGGACGAGGTGTTAATGGTGGAAGAGCAGTTTATCTTGATTTTGAAGATGCATACAAAAGAATCGGCAGAGAGGGTGTTAAAGATAAATATGGCAACTTGTTTGATATGTATGCAAATATTACCGGTGTTGATCCATACCATGTTCCAATGCAGATATATCCCGCACCACATTATGCTATGGGCGGTGTCTGGGTCGATTATCATCTAATGAGTTCAATCCCAGGTTTATTTGTACTCGGTGAAGCAAACTTTTCCGATCATGGTGCAAACAGACTCGGTGCCAGTGCTTTAATGCAAGGTTTATCTGATGGTTATTTTATTATTCCATACACAATTGGAAATTATCTTGCTACAGAAAAACCTGAGAAGGTTGATGCTGAAAGTTCGAATTTCAAAGAAACTGAAAAGAATGTCGATGATAATATTAAAAAGTTACTTTCGCTTGATGGTAAACAAACAGTTGATGAAATTCATAAACGTCTTGGTAATATACTTATTGATAAAGTTGGTATGTCAAGAACAGAAGAAGGTTTGAATACAGCAATTAAAGAAATTTCTGATTTAAGAGAAGAATTCTGGACAGATGCTAAAGTTGTTGGAAAAGCAAACGAACTTAATCAAACTTTAGAAAGAGCGGGCAGAGTGGCCGATTTTCTTGAACTTGGTGAATTAATGGCGAAGGATGCTCTTAACAGAAACGAATCATGCGGCGCTCACTTTAGAGAAGAATACCAAACACCCCAAGGTGAAGCTTTGAGAAATGACGAAGATTACGCCTACGTAGCTGCGTGGGAATTCAAAAAAGTTGGTGAATGGGAACTTCATAAGGAAAATCTTAAATTTGAAAATGTGAAACTTAGTACAAGGAGTTATAAATAATGAATGGAGAAAAAAAATTGAATATAACGTTGAAAATCTGGCGGCAGGAAACACCGGCAGCAAACGGTAATTTTGAGGATTTCAATGTATCCGTTTCTCCTGATGCTTCTATTCTTGAAATGCTGGATGAATTGAATAATTCCCTTGAAAAAGATGGAAAACGTCCAATAGCTTTTGAAAGTGATTGCCGTGAGGGAATTTGCGGTACATGTGGTATTGTAGTTAATGGCCACCCACACGGACCTCTTCCAAAACAAGCTACCTGTCAATTACATATGCGTAACTTTCAAAACGGTGAAGTTATTTTCCTAGAACCAATGCGTGCAGCATCTTTCCCTATTATAAAAGATCTAATTGTTGATCGTTCAGCCTTTGATAAAATTCAGCAAGCTGGCGCTTTTATTTCATTCAATACCGGCAGCGCTCCGGATGCTAATACGATTCTGATTTCTAAAGAAATGGCTGATGCATCTTTAGATGCCGCTGAATGCATAGGTTGCGGGGCTTGTGTTGCAACTTGTAAAAACTCTTCTGCTATGCTATTTGTTGGTGCAAAAGTTTCTCAGTTTGCATTACTTCCTCAAGGTCAGCCGGAACGGAATAAGCGAGTTAGGGAAATGGTAATTGCAATGGACGAGGCAGGGTTTGGGAGCTGTACTAATACTTATGCTTGTGAAGCTGAATGTCCAAAAGGAATTTCGGTACTTAACATAGCAAGGATGAATAGGGATTTTATTAAAACTGGTATAGAGTAATTTGTGGCCAAATAAGATGGTTGAATTCTTTCATTAAAGGAAGTGAGATCTTCAATTGAACTCACTTCCTTTTTTTATCTTATACTAAAATCTCTTATTTTGTTTTTTAAACTAATGCTAAAAAAGATCCCACCTGCTAATACACCTAAAACAAGTTCGTTTGGATTAAAAGACAAATGTAAAATAGAAATTGACTTTACAAAAAGCAATTTTACAACTAAAGAGGTAGATAAAAATAATATGAAAGCTAATATTCCATGAATTATTGGTGATAAAAATAAGTTCTTAAAGTTGGCTGATAAGCTAAATTCTACTTTTTGCTCTACTCTTTTAAATTTTTGAAGATTATCCATTTTTTACTCCCGTTTTAAAATTTCTACCCCAAATAAAATTAAATTGCAGGTAAATGTCAGTGATTCCGGTTAACATTTTGCAATTTTGAATGTAATTCATATAGATTTGTGATTTATGATACACATTTGGTCAAAACTGACTAATAATAATCTCAAAAGTTCATTAGAGGAAATCTTAAATAACTTTTGGGATTTAATACCAAATTAATCTGAATAATAATTTTAGCGGATGTGAATTGTAATAAAATGGGAGTAGGGACCGAATAAATAAATAGTTAATTTTTATCCGATCCCGATTTGGGTCAATTAAGAAATATTTTTTTATCAATTAATGATGGACCATTTTTGGTTTGTTTTAATTCTTGATTACGTTTTTCTAATAAGTGAATCCTTCTATCGAGATTATCCAATTTTTTATGAAGAGAATTATTTCTGTTAAACATAATTTTTGCAATTTTTTCCATAGTAGTTTCGATATTAAACGGTTTCAAAATATAATCGGAAACACCAAGCGAAAGAACTTTTTTAAGAGCCATTTTTTCGCTAATAGCCGTTATCATAATTACAGGGAGATCATGGTATTCTTTTTTAAATCTTATTTTTTTTAGAAATTCATAACCGTCCATATTCGGCATCATATAATCAAGAATAATAAAATCCGGCTTATGAATCGGCAGCAACTTTAGCGCTTCAATACCATCGTTAGCGGTATAAACATTACAATAAAATTTACGGGTAAGAATTTTTTTAATTAACATTCTTGTACCGCTGTTATCTTCTACTAATAATACATTAAACATGATTGCTCCTATACAATAAGTATTATTTTATTATGAATAAATTTTTCCGAAATAAAACATATAACGAAATGAAAGTGTTAAAATTCCACCCAATGACGCTATAACAATTTCTGGTGTATTTACAAATCTTTTAATAATCATATTAAGCGAGCCTAATACGTCAACGGCATTACTGTTTTGAATTGTTTGTGTTGCAATATTATAGGCAATGATATTACTCGCGATTAAAATTGATAGCGTTACAATAAATCCAATAATTGCAGCAATTATCAAACTCCAGATATGATGCTTAGCAACAAAATTGTTATTCTTTTTACGATATATGATATTTGATTTCATTTGCATAATTATTCTTGTTTCACCGGCAAATTAAAAGAAACGTAAAAACGAATGCTGTGTTTTAAAACACATTCCAAATCAAAAGTCTCAAAATGTTTGTTTCATTATGATTGAGATATACATTCTTACTATTAATAGAGGTTTTTACACAAGTTAGATATTTTTTAGAAACAGACTTGCAGCTGGAATTATAGACCTCTATTATAAAAAGTAGAATCGATAAAAAATTCCGTATAAATTCATCTATATTATTATTGAACAGACAGCAAGTCTGTTCTAAGTATAATTTGGTTTTAAATACTAAAGAAATTGGGATTCCGTTGATTTTAAAATTGAATTTTTCGTAAAAAATTGTAAAAATAAATTAATTTAATGCGTCATTTTCAGACAAGTATCTCATTTTAGCCCGAGAAAAAACAATGAATTATTACATTATTTGCAATAATGATGAATAATGTATGCTACTACTATTTGGCATTATTGTTGGGATTATAGAGTAAATTAAATTTAACTATAAAACGAAAGAGCAATTTTTCGATAATATTTTATGGAAAATACGTTTGAGTTTCAAAAGCATGTAATTTACTCTATAAAATTGATAGTTAGATTTGGATTTTTGCAAATATTAAGAAACTGAGGAACCCAAAAGTTTTCTTAATCTAGTGGGAGTTATTTGTATGGAATTGTATTATGAAACATCATTATCTGCTTACATTCTTCTGCAAGAGGTGAACAAGCAACTGGATATTCATGAATCTCCGGAAGAAAGCAAAAAAAATGGTAATGATAAAAAGATAATTAAAAAATGCTTTAAAGTTATTGAAGAAAGATATCCTGATTATAAAGAGCAGGAGAAAATTAAACATTACATTGAAAATATTTTTTCACAATAATTTTACTGCAGGATACGAAAATTAATTTATTCGTATCTCTCACTCTATTTATTTCCTTGGAATCATATTTTTCTATAGAAAGTTGATGCAGATCATAGAATTCAAAAAAATAATCGATTTATTTGTATATAAAGAAACGAAGCACTTTAACTTAACATGAAAAATTTAGAATAAGAATGGATTTAGATTCTTCGTTAAAGAAAAAGTCAAAGCAAAATAGTAAAGAGCTTGCTGCCCCAAAACTTTACTCAAACAGTCGTGTATTGAAAGACAAAACAATACCCAATGAAAAAGAACTCGGTTTAGACAAACCTGAACCAACAATTAAAAAGCAAACCCCAAAAAGTTCAAAAATCTTCGGTAACAAAAAGTTTTTTTCTATGGTTACACACAATCTCAGAAATCCTTTTGGTACTTTACTCGGTTTTACTGAAATGATGGATCTTGAGTTTGAAGATTTAACTAACGAAGAAAAAAAATATTTTATAACTGAAATAAGCAATTCGGCAAAATTTATTTATGATTCGTTCGAAAATTTAATTCATTGGATTTATTTAGATTCTCAGTTTTCCGACTTAGACAAAGAATCATTTGACTTGTATGACATTATCCTCGACGAAGTTCAACGGCTTAAGAAAAAGACTTCAAAAAAAAGAATAACTATTAGCATACAAAAGCAGGATAATTTACAAATATGTGCAAGTAGAATTTTAATGATTATGTTGGTAAGAAATCTTCTATCCAATGCGGTAAAGTTTAATATTCCTAACGGAGAAGTTAATATTTCATTCCAAGAAAACGATCATAAAATAATTACAAATATAGAAGATACAGGTTGTGGAATTGACAAGGAAAATGTTGATAATTTGTTTTCAGTAGAAGGCATCGAACAGTTGAACAAAAATATGACAAATAAAGGAATAGGACTCGGATTATTGCTTTGCAAGAGAATTTTAGAAGTTCATAACGGTGAAATCTGGTATAACAGTATTGGGGGACAAGGGACCACTTTTTCATTTTCACTACCAAAAGTTAAAAAATGTTCTGCGGAGGATTGATGGAACAAGTTACTCTTGAAAAAGCAAACGAAATAGCTCAAACTTATTTTAGCCTACTAATTGAAAGACACAAAAAGCTCGGTTTTAAAGTCGACGTAATTGAAGAAGACAAATTCCCCAAAAATGAACAGAAAGTTTTTTATCTCCGTTTTACAAATTCGGAAAATGAATGTAAGCTTTATAAAATCATGCCCTACGTTCATTAGTCATTGATAATCCTTCGCATATTTTTTCAATACAATAGCTTTGCACTTTCATTAAAGTAGTTTGTTTATTATAGTGTTTAGAGTAAAATCCTTGTTATTTTTGTTAAGAGATTTAAGAAATACTTTTTTGATTTTTCCTTTAGTCCTCTCTTTTAAGAGAGGACTTAGGTGAGTTTATTTAAAAAAACAAAATCAGAAAAGTATTTCGGCCATTTTAATTAAATTTTTTTCCCGATTTATCACGTTATGCTTTTGGTTTAGTTACTTCCTAAAATTACAATCTTGCAACAACTAATTAACAAATTGTAGTTGCTTTAATATTAATTTTTTCTTAACATAAAAATACAATAGCTCGTCCAATGTTTATTTTGTAAAATCTTTGGGTTTAAAATAAAAGTGTTACGTTTAATCTCTATTTTTTTTAAATTTATTATATCATTATTTTGAATCTGCATCTAATAATTTCTATTCAAATATTCTTTAGAAGGTACTCTCATGCTGGAAAAGGAAATTAAATTTATTTATGATTTCAATATCAATGTAATTAAACAACTGGGAATTTATTTCACAATTGAAGATGTCAAAAGGAATAATATTCATCCGGCAATTTTTAAATATTTATCTGCAGAAATAGATTATCAGATTTTTGAGGACCGTAGGAATTTATTAAAAAATTCTGCGTTTAATTATTCGGGCGAAAAGATAAATGAATATTTTTCTTATATAAATGATGAAATTAAAAAAACAAAAAGATTTTTCCACAAGGATATATCGGATTTATTATTACAAGCGATCTCCTTTAACACTAATCTTCTTACTCATCCAAAAGCAACACTATTAGAGTTTATTTTTAATAAAAACGATGTTAAGTCAATATCGGAAATCAAGCAGAGTTTGAATTATTTATATTATTATCAATACTTAAAGCAGATAATACTTTCCTATTTTTCGCAGAAAAAATTAATTTCAATTAATAAAAACGAGTTTGAAAAATTATTAAATAAGATTGACACTTTAGGGTTTGAAACTCGTTTAAACGAAATTTTAACAATTGTTGTTACTTCAATGAAGGATTTTTTTAACATAGGTATTTCACCAAAAGATTCTATACCGTTAGTTGTAATTGAACAATACTTATACGAAAAACATTTAACACCGCATCTAAAAAAACTAAAAGAAAAATTTCCGGGAGATAATAAACTAAGATACTCAAGTGAAAAAATAGAAGATATCATTAAAAACATCACACCTTTACAATCGGAATTTGAGAAAAACATTAGTGCCTCTGAAGTTGTAAGTAAACAAAGTGAAGATGAAAATTATGAATCCGAATCTAAAACTACTCTTGAAAGTTTTGTAGAAGAAAATGATGAAGTTGCAGTTGAGTTATCTGAAAATAAAGTTGAAAAAAATAAATTTGTTGAAGAAGATGAAACCTCAGATTCTAAAGAAATAGAAAATGTTGTTATATCTGAGGATAAAGATGACCTTATCGAAGAAGAAATTAATCAAGAAATTCATGAAAATGAAATTAGTTCAATTAACGAGACTATTGAAAATACAGACGAAGAAATAAGTGATCGGAAGTTAGAAATTGAAGATTTTTCAGAAGAGATACATGAATCATTAGAGGATACGGAGACAGAAAGTGCAGATACTATAACCGATTTTGCCGATGATCAAGAAAGCAAAACACCATCTTTAGTAAATGATGAAAAATCATTTGAGTTAGAAACAAGTATAAAAAACACTAATGATGAAAATTTTGAAGACAGACTTAAGTTAGAATCACTAGGAGAAGAAAAACAAACCGGTGAGATATTTAACGAGACCCTTGCTGAAGAAGCTTTTATTGAAGAGGAAATAACCGAAGGAAACAATAAAGAAAATAGCTTCGAACTTGAAATTGAATCCTCAACGAATAAAATTCAATCTGAAATTTTAGATGAAAACCAAAGCAATGAAGAAACAACAGAAGTTACTTCGGAACAAGAAATTTATTCCGAAGGAAACGAAGCAAAGGAACCTTCCATACTTGAAGAAAAAATATCTATTAAAGATGATTCCGGTTTAAACCACGATGGAACATTTGCGATAGAAGAGGGAACAGAAATTCACAGGACTGAAGAAATCGAAATTGATACAAAAGAGTTTGAAAAGTATTTCGACAAAACTTTTTTTGAAATTGTAAAGAATTGTGGTGATTTAAACGTTGAAAATTTGTATAGCGTACTATCTGTTCAAAGCAAACCTTACAATAATGAAGAATTTCAAAGTATCATCAATCAAATTACTTCTTATGATAATGATTATATGCTCGAGAAAATTAATTTAGTAAATAGGAATACATTTAACAACAACGATGAAGAAATTGTTGATTTAACTAATTCAAATGAAGAAAATGTTGTTGAAAAAAAGGATAGTTCCGAAACTCCTTCCATACAAAATGAAACTGAACCAGATACTGATCCCGAAAGTTTAGCTATTGAGCAAATTGAGGAGAAAGAAATATCCAAGGACAAAAGTTCCTCCTTTGAGGATTTAACTGAAGAGGAAGTATTAAGTATTGAGGGTGAAAAGTTTACTGAATTAAAAATTTCTCCAAGCTTAGAAGAATTCGAAATAGATACAGAGAGTAATATCTGGGAAAACGTTAACGAATATGCAGTTGAACATACTTCGAAACTAAACGATGAACTAGCCGGACTTACAATGAAACCTGATATAGAAATGTTGACGGATGATAATATCATCAATACAAAAATCACCGATAGTCAAAAAGATATTGCAATGAAAGACTTTACAATAAATGATGAAGAAGAAATAACTGTGGTTCAGAAGGAAGAAATTCCAAGCGAGACTATGACCAACGAAAATAAGATAATTGATGAAAAACGGGAAGACAATAAAAATCTGGTTATTAATGAAGATGAAGAAACTATAAATACAATCTTAGAAATTGTAGAAGAAGATATTACCAATGAAGCTGCGACAGAAGAAAAAGAGACAAGCATTGATGAGAATGGGAAATTAACTATTTCACAAATCAGACATCATGAAGATATGCCAAGAATAATTGAAGTAGTGTTTGATTATGACATGATTGCATTTAACGATGTCTGTAATAAGATTTCTGAATGCACGCATGAAGATGAAGCTTTATTGATAATTGACAACTATTGTAAAGAAAATCGAATAAATCCCGAAGGGAAAGAAGCCTCATTGTTAAAATCTCTCATCTCAAGAATATACATTCCCGAATAAACTGCTATGTTTTTAGATTATGCCGAAATATTTGTTAAAGCCGGTGATGGCGGTGATGGAGCTGTGTCGTTTAGAAGAGAAAAATTTGTTGCCAAAGGCGGGCCTTCAGGAGGCAATGGTGGCAACGGCGGAAATATTATTATTAGGGCAGATGAAAATTTACATACACTTTTAGATTTTAAGTATAAAAGAAAGTACATTGCTCAAAATGGTGAAAAAGGAGGGAAATCCTTAAAAGACGGAAAGAGTGGAAAGGATCTTATTATTAGAGTTCCGGTAGGAACCATCGTTAAAGATTCTGAGTCTAAAGAAGTTATTTGCGATCTTAAGAGACGTAATGAAGAATTTATTATTGCCAGCGGTGGTAGAGGAGGTAAAGGTAATAGTAATTTTGCAACATCTACAAATCAAACACCGAGATATGCTCAAAGCGGGAAACCCGGTGAAGAGCATAAAATTATTTTGGAGCTAAAGCTTATTGCGGACGTAGGTTTAGTCGGACTTCCAAACGCCGGTAAATCAACACTTATTTCCGCAATTTCTGCTGCACGACCTAAAATAGCCGACTATCCCTTCACAACATTAAAACCAAATTTAGGTATTATTAATTATAAAGAATTTAAAAGTTTTACCGTTGCAGATATTCCCGGTCTCATTGAAGGCGCTCATTTAGGGAAAGGATTGGGGCATCAATTTCTGAAGCATATTGAAAGGACAAAAGTTCTATTATTCTTACTCGATATTACTTCTGAAAAACTTAAAAAAGATTATGATATTTTAAAAAAAGAAATTATGAGCTATAGCAAAGAACTGCATAACAAGAAAAAAATAGTGGCGTTTTCTAAAGCTGATCTGGTTTCTGAAGAGGAAATAGAAAAAGTACTGCAAATGGATCTGGGTGACTATAATGAAAACAAAATAGTAATTTCTTCTGTTACCAAGTATAATATACCTTTATTATTGGATACACTATGGAACGAGCTGAACGAATAAATACAAAAAATTATTCCGGCTACTTATTCGTTTTAATTGTAATAACTTTCATTATAGCAATTGTTAGCCTTTCCTTTGGGTCTGTTAATATCTCGTTTCACAAAACTATTGCTATCATCTTCGGCTCTGATGAACATAGTACTGCAAGCAAAATAATATTTGGAATAAGAGGACCGCGTATACTTTTTGCTATCGCGGTCGGCGGCGGGTTATCGGTTGCAGGAGCAGTTTTCCAGGCAATTTTGCTTAACCCCTTAGCTGAGCCTTATATATTGGGGATTTCCAGTGGAGGAGCCTTTGGAGCAGTGCTTTCCTTCCTTTTAGGTTTATCATTTCTTAGCACACAAATATTTGCTTTCTCCGGTGCGCTTATTGTCATTACAATAGTGTTCTTAGTCGGAAGAAGATTTGGTGAATTAGAACCGGATGTTCTTTTGCTCTCCGGTGTTATGATAGGTGCTTTTTTTGCTTCGGGTATTTTAGTTATGACTACCGTTTTGGATAACTCCTTAAGAACTGCAATACTATGGCTTATTGGCAGTTTATCTTTCGCAAGAAATGAAAATCTTATTTACATTTTGATAACTACATTTGTTATAGTAACAATCCTTGTTTTCAATTCTCAGAAATACAATGTACTTTCACTTGGTTCTGAAAGTGCAAAACAACTTGGAATTAATACAAAATTTGTAAAAAACACATCCTACGTCCTTTCCAGTTTACTTGTAGGAGCAATTGTTTCGGTTAGTGGAATAATAGGTTTTGTCGGTTTAATTGTTCCTCATGTTAGCCGTATGTTGTTCGGACAGGATTACAGAATTATTGTTCCCTCTTCATTTTTTATCGGAGCATCTTTTTTAATGTTGGCTGATACATTAGCCAGATATATTGTCGCCCCGGCAGAATTGCCGGTCGGCGCCATCACTGCAATTATTGGTGCTCCTATCTTTATATATTTATTAAGGAAAAGATTTACCCTTTACAGATAAATTTATACCGTAAAATTTCCGCAAA
>CBEVZC010000009.1:0-46588 GCA_965554225.1 uncultured bacterium
ACATCGAATTTGAAAAACGCTTCTGGTGTATTGATACCGGAAAGTATAAACACTAAGAATAAGACAAAAACGGCAACCTTCCAAGTCTCAAGCGAAACAGCGGCAGAACATACTGGTAAACAACAGAATGTTATTCAAGAATCGGTAAATAAAGCGAAAATTATTTCCTCTATGAATAAAGACGGTTCAGACTTAGAAAAAATACTAATTACAAACAATAAAGCAAATAATATACAGATTGATAAAACAGCGGCGAAGGTTACAACTGAAGTAGTGGAGAATACTATTGTTGAACAAAAAAGTTTTACTCCAAAACCGGTTGTAGATAATAAAGCAAAAGTTACTATTGAAAAGGAAAGTGTAAATATTAACAAAGGGAAGAACAATACTGATTATTCGAATGAGAAATTAATTAAATCAAATAATGTAGTGAAGAGTTCTAAAGGCTTAGAACAACTTAAAGATTTTCAGAAAAATAATAAAATAAATAATTCCGTGAAAGAACAGGAAGCGACGGACGAACTTAAAAACAATAGTGTTGAGGTAAAAAACAAAATTGCAGGGAAAGATTCGGAAGCGTTTAAATTAAATAATAAAAATTCCAAGCAAGAAGCGCTTCCTAAAACGGAATTATCAGATACGAGTAAAAAAGATGATTTTAAATACTCCGGCAAAACTACTGCAGATAAACTTACAAAGCCACAGTTGCGAAGTAATACTATTTCAGATAATAAAATCAATCATTTAAAAAGTTCTGAGATAGAAGAAAACAACGGGTTAAAGACTTCCGAAACTGACTATAAAAAAACCGGTTCGGGTAGTGATAAAACGTTGCGTATTAGTAATGATTCCGACACAAGACAAGGTCAATCAAATAAAGCAAAAGTAGTTGATAAAACAAAAGAAGGTGTTACTATAAAGGGGAAGAGCATCAATCATAATTCTGTGAAAGTTGATGAAAAAAATACAGTTCTTGATTCGGGATCTAAAATAATAAATATTGGTTCCGGTGAAGAGAAAAAAGAGTTAGTTCATAAAGCAGTCAAAGCAGATTTAGCAAAACATAATAGCGCAGTTAAAGAAGATCCTCAAGAGCATACAAAAGATACTCAAAGTATTAAACCGGATGTGCAAAAGAATGAAAAATTAATTGCAAATACAGTTAAACATACTAACGGGAAACAAGTTGATGTTAATAAAAATGCTAAACCGGCTGAACTTTCTTCGGTAAAGGGTGAAAAGAAATATGCGGACGATGGACAAAGTTTCAATTCGAATGAAAATCTAGAGCAACATACCGGACAAGGTAATGTTGAAACAAGTTCGGAAGAGAAAATTGTTTCAAATAAACATTCGAAATTTGATGATGTAATAAAGGGAATAAATAACACAGCTAACCATAAAACCGAAAATGTTTCTAAGGAACTAAATCTTAAGCAGACAAGCGAACATTTGCTAAGGCAGCAGGATGTAGCAAAAGAAATTTCAAAGTTTATTCAAAAGAATGATAAAAGCTCAATATCGTTTGATTTGGAACCAAGGCATTTAGGTAAATTAAAAATTACTCTTGATTCACACGATGCTGTTTTAAAAGCACATATACAAGTTGAGAATTCAGCAGCAAAACAACTGATAGAGAATAATCTAAATGAATTACTTTCCAACTTGAGCAGAAGCGGGGTTCAGATGGGAAGTGTAAATATATCTTTAAATAATGCTAAAGAAAGACAAACGAAGAAAGAGCAGGAAAAACACAAAATTAATTCTGTGAATTCAACTATCGATGGAAACAGTGAACACGAATCAACGAAAGTTTCTAAAATGATGGGTTACAACACATATGAATATTTAATATAGGAGTATAAAATGGTTAATGATATTTCCAGTTTAATCAATCAGTCAACAAATTTTAATGCCGGTGCTGCTCAAGGTAAATCTTCTTTAGGGAAAGATGATTTTTTTAAACTTATGATGGCACAGCTAAAAAATCAAAGTCCGTTAGATCCAACCGACAGCAGTAAATATGCTGCCGAGCTTGCACAGTTTAGTTCACTTGAGCAGCTGCAGAATATGAATGATTCTCTTAGCCAAAATATCAATGCAAATTATATGCTTACTCAATCTGTTAATAATACTCTTACAGCAGCATTGATTGGGAAATCTGCAAAACTCAACAGTGACCAAATAAAATATGACGGTCAGAGTGAGGGAGAGTTTACTTATAAATTACCTGCACAGGCAAGTACAGCTACGGTAAAAATATTAGATCAAAACGGAACCGTTGTAAAATCTTACGAAAATGTACCGATGACTGCCGGTGAGCATAAACTTTCCTGGGATTTTACCGATAATTCAGGTGATGAAGTGGCTAATGGTGATTACACAGTTAAAGTTGAAGCAACTACACCGGACGGTGATCCGATGACAACGGATATTTATACAACAGGTGTAATTCAAGCAGTTAGATTCACAGAGTCGGGAACATCGATTGTTGTAAATGGATCTGAGTATTCATTAAGTGATGTTTTTGAAATACTGCAATCTAATGATAGTTCAAGCTAAAATAAATATAGGTTAGTAAAATGGCTGATATTATTAATGGTGTAAAAGTTCCTTTTGTTCCTATAATTCCGGGACAAGGAAGTGTACACAAAAATACTCAACTAAAAGGTAAAAGCTTTAATGAAATATTTAGCGCCGAAATTGAAAAAGTTAAATTTTCAAATCACGCATCTAAAAGACTGGAAGCAAGAAATATTCAACTAACCGAAAATGATTTGAGCAAATTACAAGAGGCAGTTTCAAAAGCGGAAAGCAAAGGAGCAAAAGATTCTTTGGTAATGATGAATGATACGGCTTTCATTGTCAATGTTCCAAATAAAACTGTTGTTACTGCAATGGATATAAAAAATAGTAATGAAAATGTTTTTACAAATATAGATAGTGTTGTTTTTGCCGAATAAAAAATATTAACTAAATAACGGGGCGGGACCTTCAAGGACGCCCCAAGATTCAACTGACTGACAGAAGTTGAATCATGAAATAAACAAAACCTAGGAGGTCGTTATGTCACTTATTAATTCCCTATTCGCCGGTGTGTCCGGTATAAGAAACCATCAAGCTATGTTAGATGTTATTGGCAATAATATTGCTAATGTAAATTCTATTGGCTACAAAGGTTCACGCGTAACTTTCAGTGATACATTTAATCAGTTTGTAAGATTCGGAACAAATCCGACTGATACATCAGGCGGTACTAATACATTTCAAATAGGACTTGGTATGAAATTGAATTCCGTTGATAAGAATTGGAACCAGGGAACATTTGAAAGAACCGGTATAGTAACTGATCTTGCATTACAAGGCGACGGATTGTTTGTGCTCGAAAGGAATGGTGAAAAATTCTATTCCAGAGCAGGAGCTTTCATATTTGATGCGGACGGTAAGTTAGTTAACCCGCAGAATGGTGCTATTGTGCAAGGAAAAGTAGCTACCGATGAAGGCGCAATTCCGCCCGGAAACAATTTACAAGATATAAAAATCGATACAAATTTAAGGTTACCTGCTGTTGCTACTACTAAAATCGGCTGGGGAGGTAATTTAGATAGTACGTCTCCTCTTACTAGGTCGGAAAACTATGATCAAACCGGTAGTATCAATAAAGGGATGGCAACAGGCGATAAAGTAACAGAGTCTAATACGGTATACGATGAAATGGGAAACTCATACAAATTTAATGTAACTTATGAAAAAACCGCAACAGCCGATACCTATAATCTAACCTATGAATTAACTGATATGGATGGAAACCCAACTAGTCCGGCAGTAGGTCCAACTACTGTCTCAGCAGTTTTTGACGGTTCGGATCCTGAAGGTAAAATGTTGTCGCTGGATGGAAATAATCCTCCGCAAAAAATTACTATCTCTGATTCAACATTAGGAATTAACTTCGATTTTGATGCTTCCTCCGTTACGGAAAAAACAACAGATACTCTAAGTTCCGCCGTTGATGGAAATAGGGAAGCTACTATTATTAAGGGTACTGTTTCGGTCTTTGATTCATTGGGAAATGCGCATACTTTAACAATGACTTATACAAAACTGGATAACAATAGTTGGAGCTGGAAAGCTGATGTGCCGGCTTCAAGCGGTAGCCTGACCGGGAATTCAGGTAGCTTAGCATTTAACCCTGATGGTTCTCTTTCAACTGTTTCTCCTAATCCACCGGTTGTTGTATTTAAACCTGAGGGCGGTGCCAGTCAAACAAATATTCAATTAGATTTCGGTTCGAAGTTTGACGGTGTTACGCAGACTTCTGCCGATTCGGTTATTTCTGCACTTAATCAAAACGGTTCATCTGCAGCTTCATTATCAAATGTTAGTATTGATCAATTGGGCAATATTGTTGGTGTTTTTACAAACGGACAATCTAAAAAACTTGCGCAGATACTGGTAGCAAATTTCCCCAATAGAAACGGATTAATAAGTGTTGGTGAAAACATGTTTACAATTTCTGCTAATACCGGTGATCCGCTAATTGGAGAACCAGGAGAAGGATCGAACACAACTATACAATCCGGAGCGCTTGAGCAATCCAATGTAGATTTATCGGAGGAATTTACCAGAATGATTGTTTCACAAAGAGGTTTTCAGGCAAACGCAAGAGTAATAACCGTTTCCGATACTCTTCTTCAAGAAATAACCAGTTTGGTCAGATAGTTTAGTAATCCATAAACCCGAGGGCTCTACAGAAATGTGGGCCCTCCCTCCCATAAATTTTTTATGATTACTAAATTTGGAAATATCCGAGGTTATAAATCTTTTGTTTTTTAATCTCAGCTCAAACTAAATATTGCTTAACAGTTTGATTATTATGTCCTCCGTCACATATTATTCAACTGCACAATATTAACCAACGGAAAACCCATCCCTTGAAAAAAGTCTTTTTTTTAACCCTTTTTTGAACAAAATAAACAAATAAAAATGGCATGCCTCTTGAAGTGTTGTTAAAGAAACAAACATAGGATTAAAAAAATGGCAGACAAAAAAGAAGAAAAAATTGAAAAGACCGAAAAGAAAAAAGGGATAAATAAAAAAGTATTTGTAATTGGTTTACCTCTTTTTATTGTACAGTTAGTTATTGTTTATTTCGTTACGGTAAATTTTCTTGTTAAACCTGCAGCAGTCACAAACGGTAAAGAAAAAGTTGAAACCGAGCAATCGAAAGCAGCAGAAGAGTCTTCCGGCGAATCTGAAGATGAAGGGAAATCGTTCATTTTTCCTATTAAAGATTTAATAATAAATCCGGCAAGAACCGGCGGTAAAAGACTTCTGCTTTTATCTGTAGGGTTTGATGTTAGCAGCGAAGAAGCTAAGAAAACTTTAGAAGAAAAAGAGATGGCTTTAAGAGATATGATTATATCAACATTATCAAGAAAAACTCTGAGTGAGCTTAGTGGTCCGGCGCAAAAGGATTCGCTGAAATCTGAACTTTCCTCTCATTTGAAAAAAATTGTACCGAAGTTAAAAGTAAAACACGTTTATTTCAGTAAATATGTGATTAATTAAAATGGCAGAAGTATTATCACAAAACGAGATTGATCAGTTGTTAAATAATATGGGCTCTTCTGAACAAGGAGGAGGTAAGGATAATATCCAAATACCTTCTGCTGGTTCCGAAGTTATTCCCTTTGATTTTAGATTACCTAATAGAATATCCAAAAATCAACTGCGTACAATCAGAAACATCAACGAAAACTTTTCTGAACTTTTCAGTTCTTACTTGTTGTCGAAACTTCAATCAATTATTAATATAAACGTAGTTTCGGTTGATCAAATATACTATTCCGAATACGTGCTGTCCGTTTCTAATCCTGCTTGTCTATTTACCTTTGACGTAAAGAAAACCGATATAAAGGGAATTTTAGAATTTAGCAATGAATTTGCATTTACCTTAATTGACAGGTTGTTAGGCGGTAACGGAGCAGGGACGAAAAGTTCGAACATTATAACAAGTATTGAGCAAAAGGTATTGAGCGGTGTAGTTGAAAAAATAATGATGGATCTTCGTAAAGCTTGGCAAATAGTTGGTGATTTTGAATTTGTTTATGACAAGTTTGAGCCTGATGTTGATTTTGCTCAAATAACTTCTCAAAGTGAAAGCGTTTTATTAATCACCTTTGAAATAACAATTGGCGATCAATCGTACTTAATGAATTTATGTTTTGCTACTTACGCATTTGATGCAATATTATCTCAGATGGCAAATCAAAGTTTATCTTCCGTTCGACCGGTAAAATATAATGGTACAACATCTAAAAATATTTTAGGTGAAAATATAATTTATACGAAAATAAAAGTTGAAGTGGAATTTGCACGATCAACTATATTGTTTAATCAGCTGATGCAGCTGGAAGTTGGTGATGTAATTAGTACAAATAAAAAGCTAGGTGAAGAAGTGCTGATAAAAATAGGAGATAAAAAATTATTCTACGGAATACCGGGAAAACTAAACGGACATAAATCAGTAAAAATTACAAAAAGTGTACATCAAGAGGAGTAAGATATAATGGCTGAAGAAAATTTACCCAATCAAGAAGAACTTAACGAGAAAGTACAACCGGATGAGACAGGCGAAAATACAGGCGATACAGCAGTTGACAAGCAGGAAAATTCAGCATCTGATACTGCTGTTGATTTTCAAGAATCTCCGGAACAAGCGGAGGTTAACACGCAAGTTGCTGAATTCCCTGAGTTCGACGAGTCGTCAAAACACGGCTTTACAGATAATGATAAAATGGAATTTCTTAAAGATCTTGAGTTGAATGTTTATATAGAACTTGGTCGTACTAAAATGCAGATTAAAGACATCCTGGAATTGGAAAGAGGTTATGTTGTAGAGCTTGAAAAACTAGCCAGTGAGCCTGTAGACATTTTTGTGAACAATAAAAAGATAGCAGAAGGTGAAGTAGTTGTTATAGATAAGCATTTCGGTATTAGAATTACAAATCTCATTGAAGCTTCCGAAAGACTTAAAGGGTTGAAGTAATGAATTATTGGGATATTGTAAAAATTTTTGTAATCCTCCTTATTATGCTTGGAGTAATGTATTTATTGCTTTACTTGGTAAAGAAATATTTATATTCTTTTGATAAGAAAGGTTCAAATACATTAAAAATTAAAGTTTTATCTACACAAACAATCTTACCGAAGAAGTATGTTTCGATTATTGAATTTCATGATCAACTGTATCTCATTGGTGTTTCGGATCAATCGATTAATTTGCTTGATAAATTAGATCAATTTATTGATGATTCAAATCTGGACCAAGATGTAAATGCCGAGAAGCCGAATTTTCTGAAGCTTCTTAAAAAGAACATGGGATTGAGATGAAAAAAAATATAGCTGTTTTTGCACTTTTGGTTCTCTTATTAAGTTCACCGAGCACCAGCTTTGCACAAAAAAAGACCGGGACCATTGCGCTGCCTAAAATTGGTGTAAGTATAGGTACATCCGACAAACCTGAAGATTTATCGGTAACATTACAGCTTTTGCTCTTGATGACCATTTTGTCTTTAGCTCCCTCTATACTTATTATGACAACTTCTTACTTGAGGATTATAATTGTATTTCAATTTTTAAAAACCTCGCTTGGTACAATGCAAATGCCGCCAAATCAGCTGCTTGCTGGTATTGCTTTATTCCTTACATTTTTTATTATGGCTCCCACTTGGAACCAGGTAAATGATCAAGCATTACAGCCGTACCTTAATAATGAAATAAGTATAGACTCGGCATATACACAGGGCGTAAAACCGATTAGAAAATTTATGCTGCATAATGTGAGGAATGAGGATTTGGAATTATTTGTGAGCATGTCGAGCATTAATAGACCAAATTCACCAACGGATTTACCAATGCAGGTATTAATTCCCGCTTTTGTTTTAAGTGAATTGAGAGCAGGGTTTGTAATTGGTTTCTTTCTATTTATTCCTTTTGTAATGGTCGATATGATAGTTTCAAGTATTTTAATGTCAATGGGTATGATGATGCTTCCGCCTATGCTTATATCATTACCATTTAAAATACTACTTTTTGTCCTTGTTGACGGGTGGAATTTAATTGTTGGATCCTTAGTTAGGAGTTTTGCATAAAATGAGTCTCGATTTAGTAATCTCAATATTATCCGAAGCATTTTATATCGTATTATTAATACTGCTGCCGGTTTTGGGTGCGGGACTAATTGTTGGTGTTATTATTTCAATATTTCAGGCAGCAACTTCTATACAAGAAGCAACCTTAACTTTTGTGCCCAAAATTATTATTACGGCTGTAGCTATAATTGTTGCATTACCGTTTATGGCAGATAAGTTAATTGGATTTACACATAAAATATTTAATCTTATAACAACAGTACTCAAATGACAAATATTCTAATATCTGATTTTCTGGGTGGAGTAATGGTATTCTTAAGAATAGGAGCTATGTTTTTTACTGCTCCTATCTTCAACAATAAGAATATTCCGGTCTTGCCTAAATTAGCATTTGCTGTACTGATAACGTATATACTCATATTTTCTATCAATTTAGGCCCCGTTAAATATACCGATAGCCTAATTCCGCTTGCTTTAATGGGCATCAAAGAAATGATAACCGGATTATTAATGGGATTAGCACTTAGATTTGTTTTTATCGGTATAAGTTTCGCTGCTATGAATATTGGTAGAGATATGGGTTTATCGATGATAGAAATGTTTGATCCTTCTTTATCCTCGCAAAATAATTTGCTCTCTGTTCTATTAATGTCGTTGGCAGTAATAGTTTTTATTTTGATTAACGGACATCATTTTATAATTGAATCATTAGTATATTCATTTAAAGTTATACCTCTTGGACATTATGTAATTAACGGATCTGTTTACACTCTAATTATTAAGTATTCTGCATTAATATTTATTCTGTCTATTAAAATTGCAGCACCAATTATGGTTGCCTTTTTCTTAATTCATCTTGCAAGCGGAATAATTGCCAGAGTAAGTCCCAATTTTCAGGTGTTCTTTGTTTTACTTCCGTTAAAATTAATTTTAGGAATATTTATGCTCATGACATTAGTCCCGATCTACGTTTATGTATTTAAGAATTTGCTTATGAATTATGAAGACAAACTATTAGAAATAATTAAAATGATGAGTGCTTAATTATGGCTGAAAATGACGGACAAGAGAAATCTGAACAACCAACCTCTAAGAAACTGGAAGATTCCAGACAAGAAGGTAAAGTACCAAAGAGTGTTGAAATAAATTCCCTGGCAATATTCGGGTCCGGACTTTTGCTTTTGTTTTTCTCAAGGAATTTTATCGGGAATCAATTTAGTAGTTTAAGTATTAATATTTTTAGTTCACTTGGAAAATTAGATATTTCAATGGCTTTACTGAAAATGTATGTAATTAAGGCTGTAATATTTTTTATTCTAACTATGGCACCTTTTCTCTTAGGTCTGTTCATTATGGGAATAGTTGCGGGTTACGGACAAGTAGGTTTTAGAATTACACCGAAAGCACTTATGCCTAAATTATCCAGCCTTGATCCGATTAAAGGTTTGAAAAACAAATTTTTCTCAGCTCAACCGTTTTTTGAGTTATCTAAGTCTGTTGTTAAATTGTTTATCATAGGATGGTTTTCTTACATTATTCTTAAAGACATGATTGTAAATACGATTGGACTTGTAGATTATTCCGTAGAGCAAATAGTACAGTTTACAATCAACAATTCAATTGAATTCCTTTGGAAGGTTACACTTGTGTATGTAGCAATTGCTGCAGTCGATTTGATTTATCAAAAGCATAAATTTAAGAAAAACCAAATGATGACAAAGCAAGAGGTAAAAGAAGAACACAAGCAGACCGAGGGCAGTCCGGAAGTTAAATCGCATATAAAAAACAAACAGTTTGAAATGGCACGCATGAGGATGATGGAAGAAGTTCCCAAAGCCGATGTTGTAATAACAAACCCCACACATTTTGCCGTAGCTCTTAAATATGATGTAGGTAATTTTTCCGCTCCAAAAGTTGTTGCCAAAGGTAAAGACGATATAGCACAAAAAATTAAAAAGATTGCGAAAGAAAATGATGTCCCGGTTCACGAAGATGTTCAATTAGCAAGGGCACTATATAAAGCGTGTAATATAGGTGATGAAATTCCTGAGAATTTATTTAAAGCAGTTGCACAAATTTTAGCTTATATATTTCAACTTAAAAAAGACAAAAAAAGAAAAAGTATTATTTAATAAATGAAAAGAATACTGGAAAATAGCGATTTTTTATTTGCATTTGGAATCATCTTCATCCTAGGATTGATGATAATTCCGTTGCCTCCGTTCTTGTTAGATTTTTTGCTTGCAATAAATATATCACTTGCATTGCTAATACTTATTGTTGCGCTGTATATAAATTCTCCATTGGAAATTTCGGTTTTCCCGCAGCTATTACTGGTATTAACAATCTTCAGATTAGCTCTCAATATAAGTTCAACAAGGTTAATATTACTGCAAGGATATGCAGGTAAAGTTATTAACACTTTTGGAAATTTTGTTGTAGGCGGAAGTTATGTAGTAGGTTTCATTGTATTCTTAATTTTAGTGATCATTCAATTTATAGTTATTGTAAAAGGTTCCGGAAGAATTTCAGAAGTTGCCGCCAGATTTACTCTTGATGCTATGCCGGGTAAGCAAATGGCAATTGATGCTGATTTGAATAGCGGTTTAATTACAGAAGGCGAAGCAAGAAAAAGAAGAGATTCAATTGCAAGGGAAGCGGAATTTTTTGGCTCTATGGACGGTGCAAGTAAGTTTGTAAAAGGTGATGCGATTGCCGGACTATTAATCAATGCGATTAATATTGTCGGTGGTATTATAATTGGTGTTGTACAAAACGGGATGGATATATCTCAAGCTCTTCAAACTTACACAATTTTAACGATTGGCGATGGACTTGTTTCACAAGTACCGGCTTTATTAATAGCAACTTCTGCGGGAATGGTTGTTACAAAAAGTGCTGAAGGTAAATCGCTTGATTATCAAATGCGAACGCAGCTTTTCTCAAAACCCAGAGTACTTGGAACAGTTTCCGGCGCAATAGTTATGA
The DNA here is from genome assembly GCA_965554225.1 of uncultured bacterium. Taxonomy (GTDB): domain Bacteria; phylum Bacteroidota; class Ignavibacteria; order Ignavibacteriales; family Melioribacteraceae; genus BMS3ABIN04. Next base: position 11,142 of record CBEVZC010000009.1, read on the forward strand.
TGGCTATTATTCCCGGTATGCCTACGATTCCGTTTTTAGTACTCGCATCAACATTGGGTACTATAACATTTTTTGTTAATAAGAACAAGCAAGAGGAAAAACTGGAAGAAGGTGAAGCAGAGGTGGTGGAAACAGAAACAGCAGAAGAAAAAGTTGAAGAATATCTTCAGGTAGACCCAGTTGAAGTGGAAATAGGATACGGATTAATTTCTTTGGTTGATGAAAATAAAGGAGGAAATCTGTTTCAAAAGATTTCTTCTACCCGAAAATACATAGCGTTAGAATATGGCGTACTGGTTCCGCCGGTTAGGGTAAGAGACAATCTCCAACTTAACCCCAACGAATATCTGATAAAAATTAAGGGAAATTTAGTTGCTCAATATGAAATTTACAGCGATAGATATTTAGCAATGAATTCCGGTGAAATGACTGAACAATTAAGCGGCATTCCAACTAATGATCCTGCATTTGGCTTACCCGGTTTTTGGATAACGGAGGATGAAAAAGACAAAGCAGAATTGTTGGGGTGTACTGTAGTAGATAGTATTTCCGTGCTTTCAACTCATTTACAGGAAACCATTAAAAAACATTTTGATAAAATTCTTACCAGACAATCTGCAAAACAATTATTGGAAAATCTTAAAAAAGAATATCCTGCGGTTGTTGAAGATGTAAATCCTGAAGTTCTTCCGTTAGGATCTATTCAAAAAGTACTGCAAAACTTATTAAAAGAATTAATCCCGATTAAAGATTTGGTACAGATACTGGAATCATTAATAGATTATTCTAAAGTAACCAAAAATGTAGATGTGTTAACCGAATATGTGCGTCATTCATTAAGCGATACAATTGCAAACTTGTATAAAGATTCCAATAATATTATTCATGCAATTACTGTTGGAGAAAAGTTGGAAGAGTACATTATGAATGCTCTTACACAGCAGAGTGATGCTTCACAAACTTTAGGCTTAACACCGGATATGCTAAAGTTACTGAACGAATCTATTCAAGAAAATTTAAATTCAATAAAAGAATTGGGATACATGCCGATTTTAATTACTTCTGCAACAATAAGACCATATTTGTATAGACTAATTAACACAACATTCCCGGAAATTGTTGTTCTCTCATACACAGAATTACCGGCAAATATTGATATAGAATTCCTTGGGAAAGTAGAGGTTTAAATGCAGATTAAAAAATTTACGGCGCCCACGCTAAGAGAAGCTATTGAACAAATGAAAGATGAATTCGGCGGAGAATCAATTGTTCTTAGCACGAAAGTTCTGGAAGAAAATAATAACGGAGCGACAGTTAAACTTTTTGAAATTACGGCTGGAGTTGATGAAGGTGGAAAAACATCGTCGGTTGATTCCGTAAAAGTTAACGAAAAACCGAAGAGAAAAAATGTAACTCAAGAAATAAAGAATTTATCTGATAAAATTTATAAACCCGCAAAAAATTATACTAATCCGTACTTGCATAATAAACAAAAAAATGCGGGCAAAATTGATAAAGTTGAATCTCAGCTTGATAAGTTATTTGAGTTGCTGGAGCAAAGAGATGTAAATGAATCGCTAATAAAATCAATTGTAGCACAGCTGAATAAATATAAGAATATATTAGATAATAAAAATTTTGACGATTATATAATATCAATCATTAGTTCTTTAATTCCTACTGCTGCTTTTGAAGTTAATAAAGGCAAAGGACCTGTTATTATCTCTTTGGTTGGTCCTACGGGAGTTGGAAAAACTACTTGTATTGCCAAGTTAGCTGTCATTTCTAAAATATTACATAATTTGGATATCGGTTTGATTTCGATAGATACTTACAGACTTGGTGCAATGGATCAATTAAAAATATTTTCGGAAATAAGTAATATAGACTTTTACGTTGCTTATGAACCATCGGACTTAGTTAGACATGTAAAAAAGATGAGGAAGAAAGATGTGATTTTTATAGATACGGTTGGGAGAAGTCAAAATAATACTAAGCTTTTGCACGGTATTAAAGATTTTCTTTCTGCCGTAAAAGTGGATGAAACATATCTTGTATTAAGCAGTACCGGGGCAATAAAAAATATGGTTGATGTTGCCCGGAAATTTCAAGTTCTTAATTATAACGGATTTGTTTTTACAAAGCTTGATGAAGCTGTTTCCTTCGGAAATATATTGAATGTTGCAAATAGTTTTAAAGTACCGGTTAAGTACTTAACAAACGGTCAAGTGATTCCGGATGATATAATTGCAGCGGATCCCGATTTTATTGCACGAATGATCTATACGGGAAGAGTAAACTGATGATTGGTCAAGCTAAAAGATTGTATGAACTAAACGAAATGTTTGAACCGGAATTTAGCAATTCAGACAGCGGTCGTATTATTGCGTTTACTTCAGGCAAGGGCGGAACGGGGAAAACCTTTCTCGCCTTAAATATTGCCTTGGCCCTTGCAGAACTGGATAAAAAAGTTCTGGCAGTTGACTTAGACTTAAATTTTGCAAATTTAAATGTAATGCTGAATATTGTACCTGAAAAAACTATCAACAATTTTTTTGAAAATCAAAACGAATTAAAAGAAATTATATATGAGCATAATTCTAAGCTGCATTTCCTTTTTGGTGATTCAGGCAAATTAGACAATGCAAAAATAGTAGATTCGTTTGTTTATGGTTTTATGAAACAACTAAGAAGTCTTTCTCAAGAATATGATTATATTTTTATTGATACTGCTTCTGGCGCTAATAAAGCAATGATTTCGTTATTAGGATTAACTGATGAAATAATATTTGTTACTACTTCCGAACCTACTGCTATAATGGATGCATTTGTAGTTGCCAAACTGTTAGCTTATATGGAAATTAAAAATGTTAAAAGAGTTATAGTTAATAAATCGAATAAACCGGAAGGGAAAAAAGCGTTTGATAATCTTTCTACGGCAGTCAGGCATTTTTTAAATGAAGAAATACAATATCTTGGAAATGTGGAATTTAATGAGAATGCGAGTACTTCAATATTAAATCAAGAACCATTTTTGTCAGCTTATTCGAATAGCAAAACAGCCAACCAAATAACCTCTCTGGGAAATAAAATTGCGAATTTCAAACACGTGGTCAATAATAGCCAGTAGAATTTTAGAAGTCCATTCTTCTCTTTTAAAATGCTCCAAATTAGCTTAAAAACAAAGATTTTCCTCACATTCTTTTTGGTATGCTCTTTGTAATTCCGAATGCAAAGGAGGAACCCAAAATGAACAAAATAGTACTCAATTTCGGTTTATTGATATTTTTTATTTCGATTGTTGTATTCAGTCAAAAGGGAATGTTAGTACAGGATGTTCTGATTAGATCAACAATTGTATTCTTAGTTGTAACAATAATGTTTTCAATTTTAGCCTTAGCATTTATTAAAGCAATTAACAAAACAGGCTCCGGAAAACAGAAACATATTAATCACAAATTAGTGGGAAGCAGCGAAAATGAATAATGCTACTCTGTGGACTAAGTACAAAAACGAACATTCCCCAATGGTCAAAAAGCAAATTATGGTTAATTACACAAATTTAGTTCATTATGTTATTCATCATTCTAAGTTTATCAACTTACATGTTGTTGAAGAAAAGGATTATTTCCAATTTGGAGTAGAGGGTTTAAGCGAAGCCATTGATCGCTTTGATCCGGATTACGGAACTAAATTCGAGACTTATGCGATTCAGAGAATAAGAGGGAAAATTATTGATGAATTAAGGAAATTGCAAATAAAACCGAGGACGAATTATACAGATGAGAACAAAGTTATTTATCGTAATATTTCATTAAATCACCAATACGACGGAGAAGAAGGATATACTCTTGCAGAAGTAATTCCATCGGAAGAAAAAAAACCGGATGAAAATTTTGATTACAGTGAGCGAAAGGAATTGCTAAAGGAAGCCATTAAAGAATTACAGGAAAGAGATAGACTGATAATCAGTTTGTATTATTATGAAGAAATGAACTATAAAGAAATTGCTGAAGTATTGAGTATTACTGTTTCCAGAATTTCTCAGATTCATTCCAAGATTATGAAAGAATTAAAGAAAAAGCTTGAAAAGAAATATGCTTGAAATAAATTCAGAGAATTTAAGAATTAAAAAAGAAAAGGCGCTCAGAAGACTCTCTTCGGTTTACAATCTTCCTTCTGTTCCCTTTATCATTATTGAGGTTTCAAAAATGATTGATAATCCTAAAACAAGTGCTTCTCAGCTGGGCAATATGATAAGTCAGGACCAAGGGTTGGTAACAAAAATTTTGACTGTTGCAAACTCACCTTTGTATGGAATCCCTAAAAGGGTTGCAACAATAGACTTTGCAATTGTAATACTGGGATTTAATCAGATTAAGAATATAGTTATTGCTCTCTCAATGATGGATACTTTAAAGAAGATTGGTGATGGAGATTTTAAGCATAAAAAATATTGGGTCCATTCTGTTATGACAGCTAGTGCAGCTAAAAGAATAGCAGATGATTTGGGTTATCATTTTAGCGGCGAAGCATTTACAGCCGGTTTGCTTCATGATTTAGGAATTCCAATAATTTATAAGTATTTCAAAAGTGAATATGAAGAAGTAGTTGATGCAATAAATAACAAAGGTTATACGCATCTTGAAGCAGAAAGCGAAATGCTTGGAATAACGCATCAGGAAATTGGGATGTATTTATTAGATAGATGGAACTTGCCGCAAAGCTTAGCGGAAGCCGTTGCTTTTCACCACACTCCGGGTGAAGCGGAAAATGTTCCCGAGCTGGCTGCACTTGTTCACCTTGCCGACTATATGACGCATAAACTACAATTAGGAAATTATGATTGGGATTCGGACATGGAATTAGATAAAAGTATTATTGAAACTTTAAAACTCGGAGACGAAGAATATTTGGAAAGTTTTATAGATAGTTACAAAGAATTATTTGAATATCAAATTGAATCATTGGATTTTTAATTAATTAACTAATAGGAAATAAAATGGAACAGCAATTACTTCAAGAAAAGAGGAAACAGTCTGAAACAACTCTTGCAAATATTTATAATCTTCCTGCAATGTCTACGGCTATAATGGAAGTATCAAAGCTATTGGATGATCCTTCAACAAATACTACCGAACTCAGTAGGATAATTGGTCAAGACCAAGGTATGTCGACGAAAATACTTTCTATTGCAAATTCACCGCTGTATGGTTTGCCAAGGAAAGTTTCAACAATCGATTTTGCAATTTTAATAATTGGTTATCAAGATATAAAAAATATAGTTGTTGCTTTAACCATGGTTGAATCTTTTAAGAATAAGTCGGATAAACTTTTTGATCAAAAGTCATTTTGGAAACATTCTGTTGTTACAGGAGCTGCTGCTAAAAGGCTCGCAGAGGACTTAGGCTATAGAATAGGCAGCGAAGCATTTGTTGCCGGTTTGCTTCACGATTTGGGAATACCGGTTATGCACAAATATTTCCATTCGGCTTTTGAGATGATATTTAATGAATTTAACGAAGGACAAGATACGTTGAATGACATTGAATTGAAGCATCTTGGTATGTCGCATGCTGAAATTGGAAGATACTTGGCAAGCAAATGGAATTTACCTGTTCATCTATGTGAGACCGTTGAAAATCACCATAACCCAAGTAAAAGTATTGATGCCGATGTGCTAACAGCATTGGTCCATTTAGCGGATTATATGACTCAGAAACTTGAGCTTGGCGATTTTAATTTAGATTCAAATTATCAATTTGATAATAATGTTACAAAAACTCTAAAGATAGACGACCAAGATATTGACCAATTTATTGAAAGTTACAGAAACTTGTTTATTGAAGAAATGAATTCAGAGTTATTCTAAAAAATGATTTTACACAAAGAAAATACTGTTAAGCTTGTTCCGTATTTCCAGTCGTTAATGGATTTGGCGGAGGAAAGATCTGGTACTAGGTCGAATGTTACATCTATACACAAGCTGTATAAAGAAAAGTCCTATCTATTGGAAAAATATTCTTATATGGTTCAGAATGTTATCTTATTTGAAGAGGAAATAAGAGCAATAACAGAACCGGAAATACTGGTTACGAAGTTAAATTTATTTTTAAGAAAAATTCTTCCCGTAAAAGATAGCGGGTTATTTTTCTTTGATGACTCGATGCTAAAACTTGTACCAGTTAATAAATTAAATTCGTCCGACCTTACGAAAACTCTAAACAATTTGTACAAAGAAAGTGTGCTGAATATGATATTTGAATCCGGTAAGGAAATGGTTATTCCGGACTTGGAGAGTTATAGCTCAGATGGATCAAGATTAAATTACTTGCTTTATCCGGTAATTGAAATGGGTAAGGATGAAGGTGTTCTGGCTCTTTTAACTTCGGTTTCGGAGGACAAATTAAGTGGGTTAGAGAGAAAAAGCATAAGAATATTGCTTAATGCGGTTCTTTCGAAAATTGAAAAAGCATTCTTAAAAAAGAAGCTTAACTCAACTTACCACGAACTCCAAACTTATCAGGCAAAATTGTCAAATGATTTTAGACTGTCTGCTATCGGCGAATTAACTAATGGAGTTCTTGAAGATATTTTAAGTCCCATGCAGGTAATTGTTAGTCAACTTGATATGCTTAAAGTTACTAACGGTGAAAGGAAAGAGCTTAATAAAATAAAACGTCAAGTGAAGAAGATTAATAAATCAATAGACAGATTAATAAAATTTGCGGATGTAAATCATGAAGAAGTAAAAGTAATGCCGTGTAAAATAAATGAAGTAACGGAAGAATATTTTACATTAGTAAAATCAACACTTGAGGGATTACAATTAGAATGCATCCTTGATCTTCAAGATGATATCCCTTCGATTTTGAGTCATCCCAATTACATCTTTCAATTATTGACAAATATTTTTGAAATAATTAGTAATAATAATCACAAACCTGGCGGAGTAATTATTCAAACGAGGTTTAAAACAAATAATGTAATATTCAGAGTGATTACGACAAATATATTATATAGCGTAGCGCAAAAAGAGCAAAGTGATAAATCCGATCTTCAACTTAATTACAATATTATTGAGAAAATTATGCTGCGTCATGAAGGCAGTTTTAACCAGGAAACATTTGAAAACGGCGGCTCGGCAATCGTTCTTAACTTTCCTTTAAAAAGGAGGGTTCGCAAATGAAGTATTTTAAAAATTCAATATTTATCGGTTTAACCCTTTTCTTTGTATTCAATCAATTTGATTTAGAAGCTCAAGTTAAAAATCAGATTAATTTAAGAAGTATTATTGATCAAAGCTTAGCGAAAACGCATAAAAATGAAAACAATAAAAATGTGATTAAAGCTAAAGCAATAAGCAAACCCGTTAATATAAATGGATATAAACTAAACCAGTTTTTTGAATTTGCATATTTTACAGCCGAGGCAGCGCTTCTATTCTTTATAGTAAAAAATTATAAACAGAGAAAAAGCGCCATGAATAAAAAGAAGAATTCAAAGCTAAGAAAAAATATTTCCCTTTTACGTAACGAAATGATAAAAACACCGCTGTACAACAAGGAACAAAACATTAGGGAAAAAATTGGTAATGGAGATATTGATATTAAAACTCAAAATCTTACACATACTGCTAAAAAATTAAATATTTCGAAAGGGGAAGTATATTTAGCAGCTAAACTAAAATTAATGACGAGTAAAGTAAAATGATTAGTATGAAACTAAATAAAATTGGTCAAGGTTCCAGAGCTAAAATTGTTAGCGGTAAAAAAAGTGCAGGTTTGCCGAATACAAATGATAAAGTATTAATTGAAGTTTTAGAAAATGTTTCGGATCATGAAAAAATTCTTGTTAATGGTAAAGTTTATTTAGCGCATTTACCGCTTAGGGTGTTAGCGGGCGAAACTTTAGTAGGGAGAATTCTAAAGCTGGATCCGTTTACAATTGCGTTGGATGAATTTAGTAACAGTCTGGTTTCGAAGAAATTCAATTTAAGAGAAATATTATCCATGCTTGCAATTGAGGAAACTGAGATTTCTAAAAAAATAATTGAATTATTATTAAAGAAAAATAAACCTCTTGTAAAATCTAAAATTATTGAACTGATAAATTTTGCTGAAGACAGCAATAGGCTTTATAATTCCGATGAACTTGGTCTTTTGATAGAAGTAATGTGGAAGTATTCATCTTCTAACTATTCAAAGATATTTAAAGAATTCGAAAAGATTTTTGATATTTCGTTTAATGAAATTTCGAAAAGGATTTATGACTTATGGTCGAATAAAGTTGGTATTAAAGGTATAATGAATAAACTTGAGAAAGCGATTGTATTACATTTAGAAAAGAAAACCGGTTTGATAAATCTTTCTGCTGTGAAAGACAAGTCGAAGTTATTTACTGAAATTATTTTTGATATAAGAAGGTATATTGATAAATATGGTCTAAATGAATTTGATGACGAGTTGATTACTCTAAAAAATCTTCTATTAAAATATATTCTTCAAAAAGGCTTTTATGCAAATGCCGGAATTTACCCTGAATTTACTGTATTAATGAGAGAAAGAAAACCGGATTTATATTTGTTTGAGTATGAAAATATTGGGAAAGGCGATACTGAGAGTTTGTTAGGTACAACATTTCAAATAAGTTCAAAAGAAACTTCAATTATAGGTTATCTAACAGACATAAGATTCTATGGTGAACTTAGAACAGTTAATTCCAATATAGTTACGATTAATCAAAAAATTAAAAAGTTTAATTCAATTATGCTAAATTTTTTTAATCTATCCTCACATATAGAAGTTAAAGAGAGCGATGCAGTTGAAGACAAAGTGGGAAAATACAGCTATAGATATGTTGCAAATTATTCTTAAACAAAGAGAATATTATGAATAAAGATGAAATAATGAAAATAATAATTGAAGAAGCAAATGATGAAAATATTATGGTTGGAAAGAATTCCGTACAAAATTTGCTACTCAAAAGTTTGTTTCTATCAAGCAACCCGTTATCGCTTAGCGCATTTTTCTCAACTCAAATTATTGAAATGTTAAATGACCTTACAAAGTTAGGGAAAGGGGTAAATTAAATGGTAAAGGGATTATACTACGCTGCAAAAAGCCTGCATGAAAAAATTAGAAATATTCAAATAGTAGCTAATAATCTTGCGAATATTAATACGACCGGATTTAAACGTGAAATACCTTTTTCGGAATACATGGAAAGAGCGAACAAGAAATCTCCCATGCAAATTACGGATTTTACGGAAGGTTCTCTATTAAAAACAGATAACCCGTTTAATCTTGCAATTTCCGGGAAAGGATTTTTTGCCGTAAAAACAAATCGTGGAATTGAGTTAACAAAAAATGGAAAGTTTAAAGTTGATAACGACGGATTTTTAGTTACTGAAGATGGAAACAAAGTGCTTGGGCGTAACGGTGAAATAAGTTTTCTGGATAATCTATTTCAGAAAGGTAATCAGGTTACAATTAGCAGCAACGGCGAGGTAAAAGTCGGTAAGAATGTCGTAAATCAATTAATGATTGTTAAACCTGATGATCAAAGCAGTTTAACAAGAACGGAGGGACAAAAATATTATTCCCCGGATGAAATTTATAATCCGGCGGATGAAAAAGATTTCAAAGTAATGCAGGGTTATCTGGAAGAATCAAATACAAATCCAATTGTTGAAATGCAGGCTATGATACAGTTAGAGAAAGATTTTGAAGCATCACAAAAAATGGTAACATCGTTAGACAATATTATGAGCAAGGCAAAAGAAATAGGCAAAGTTTAAAATAGATTGGAGGAAATATAATGCCGACAAGAGCATTAAGAACAGCAGCGTCAGGTATGTATGCTCAGCAAATGAACATACAGGTAATTGCAAATAACATTGCGAATATTAATACTACAAGTTTTAAGCGGAATCGCGCGGAGTTTAAGGATTTAATGTATCAAGAACTTGCCGCAAATCCGCAGAATGTTGATGTTCCTGGACTTGTAGAAAATTCGAGTAATGAAATCCAAGTTGGAAGCGGGGTTAAACCTTCTTCTACGCAAAAGATATTTTTACAGGGAGACCTTAGGCAAACCGGGCACCAACTGGATGTTGCCATTCAAGGTGACGGGTTTTTCCAAGTTCGAAAACCAGATGGGACTTATGCTTATACCAGAGACGGTTCACTTAAAATTTCTGCCGACGGCTCTCTCGTAACTTCGGACGGGTACGTTGTTGAACCGGGTTTTACGGTCTCAGATACTACTTTAGGTGTTAATATTTCAAAAGACGGGCTTGTAAGCTTAAGGGAGACCGGCGGCGATAGTGTTGAACTTGGTACTATTCAGTTGGCAAAGTTTATCAATCCGGCAGGATTAAAGGCGCTCGGGGATAATCTTTATGCAGAAACCGAAACTTCAGGTGCGCCGATTCTGGGTGATCCTGCTCATGATGGATTTGGGGAATTAAATCAAGGATTTCTTGAAGCTTCGAATGTTGATATTGTTGAAGAAATGATTTCTATGATAAGCGCTCAGCGTGCATATGAAATCAATTCAAAAACTGTAAAAACAGTTGAAGACATGTTATCGATTGCAAATAATCTTAAACGGGGATAGATAAATGCTTCATAGCATATTACTCATATTAACTTTTTTATCTGCCGGTTTCAGAGGGAATGCAAAAATAGATAATTATCTGAAAACCAGGTTATCAAACTATAAGCATTTCAGTTATGAAATTATCTCTTTTCCTAAAAATTATAGGTTTGGTAAAAATCGTGGATATTCCATTGCAAAAGATAAAGAATTTAGAGTAGATGGAAAATTCGGATATATACCAATCTATCTAACAAAAAGCGGAAAAGGTAAAACCCTTTCGTTTATTTCTCTCGAACTAAGTTTGTTTAAGGATGTTTGGGTATCCAACAGAAACATTAAAACAGGTCAAAAAATTTCCAGATCGGATTTTTATTTGGAAGAGAAAGATGTTACAAAGATAAGATCATTACCGGTTGAAGATATTAGTATGATAGACGGTTACAAAACAAAAAGAAATATTCGTAAAGGAATGATTCTTTCGGAAGATTTGCTTAAACGAATTTCTGTTGTAAAAAGTGGACAAAGTTTAACCGCTATAAAGATTTCGGGCAATGTAAAAATATCATTTAGCGTTTCTGCAAGAAGCAGCGGAAATGTTGGCGATGTAATTAGAGTTACATATAACAGAAGGGTTTTTAGAGCTAAGGTTATCAATCCAAATTATGTACAAATAATAGAGTAAAAAAATGAAAAAATATTTGTTGTTTTTAATATTTATACCTTGTTTAATATTTCCTCAGCGCATGAAGCAGAATGCGGAGTTTTCCTTATTCTCGGATTATAAAGCTGCACAGGTTGGCGATGCAATCACGATTATTGTTGTTGAGTCTTCTCAAGCTGCAAATAAAGCCGAGACAGCAACAGGAAGAAAAAGTAATATAGGATTTGGAGGTTCTGCCAAAGTGGGAGATACCACCCCTCTCCCGGATGCTGATTTTAGTTTGGGCACAACAAATGATTTTAAGGGAAGTGGCTCTACTAAGTCTTCTGGAATGGTGAAGACCAAAATTAGCGCTATAATAGACTCTGTAATGCCAAATGGATTATTAAGTATTAAAGGAAGTAGAAAAATTGTTATTAATGGCGAAGAACAAAGAATATCAATCAAGGGGGTTGTGCGAGGTTCGGATATAAGAAGCGATAATACGGTTTACTCTTACAATATTTCTGATGCCGAAATTATTTTTGAGGGTAGCGGTGCTATAAGCAATGCTCAAAGTCCGGGTTGGTTAACTAAATTGTTTCACTGGTTATTTTAGGTGCTAAAATGAAATATATTAAAATATTATTATTAATTACTTTTCTCGGCTCAGCCGTATACGGGCAGAGAATTAAAGACATTGCTTATTTCAAAGGTGTTCAGTCGGAACAGCTTATTGGTTATGGATTAGTTGTGGGACTTGCGGGAACAGGTGATAGTTATCGTTCAACATTTACGATACAGTCTATTATATCAATGCTTAAGCGTTTTGGCATTACGGTTCCACAAACTAATTTGCGTACGCGGAATATTGCTGCGGTAATGATAACGGCAAATGTAAATAACTTGTTGAAAGTTGGTGCAAAGTTTGATGTCCTGGTTTCGTCAATGGGAGATGCAACAAGTTTAATGGGCGGAACCCTTTTGATGACACCTCTTTCCGGCTCGAGCGGACAAGTCCATGGATTAGCACAGGGAGCGGTTTCAATCGGTGGCTTCGATATTGGGACTAGGTCGGGCGGTAGAGTTGCAAAGAATCATGCTTTAAGCGGCAGAGTACCGAACGGTGGTGAGCTTCAAAAAGAAATGGTAAGTAATAGTTTTAAGAATAATGAAGTGACTATTTTTTTACGGGAACCGGATTTTACAACACTAAACAATATTTCCAAAGCAATTAATACAACTTTTAACGACACCTTGGCCCACTCAATAGGTGGCTCGGAAATAAAAGTTAGAGTCCCGGATTCCTCAAAAAGTAATTTGACCTCTTTTCTTGCTTCACTCGAATCAATTCAAGTTCAAAGAGATGTAATAGCAAAAGTGATTCTAAATGAGAGAACAGGAACCGTTGTTGCGGGAACAAATGTTAAAATTTCACCGGTAACAATATCGCACGGCAGTTTAAATATTACGATCCGGTCATTTCCTATTATTTCTCAACCGGGACCTTTTTCTCAAGGATCGACAAAACTATTTAATAATCAGGTGCCAAGTGTTAGTCAGGAAGGGAACAACGCCGTTGCTATAGATGGTGCTTCAAATGTTCAGCAGGTAGCTTCGGCATTGAATTCATTAAAGGTTTCGCCGAGAGACATTATAGCAATTTTTCAAGCTCTTAAAGAAGCCGGTGCATTGGACGCAGAATTAGTGATTATATAAATATGAAACCATTAAACTTAAAAATAACGAATAGTGCTAAGCAAATTACTAAACCTAATAGCATAAAAAATAGGTTTAGCGATGATAAAAAACGCAAGCTTGCAAAAGCATCTAAAGATTTTGAAACCATGCTTACATCAATGATGATTAAAAGTATGACAAAATCTGCAGGAGGATTATTCGGAAGCAAAAATTACGGTGGCGATATTTTTGACACAATGTTTGAAAATAAAATTGCCGGTTACATGACGGAAGCAAAAGGATTAGGAATTGCCGGAAAGATATTTGAAAGTTTGACCGGAGAAAAATTGAATCCCGAACTTTACAGAACAAATATTTTACCGGGCAATTCAACCTCTATAAGGAATGGAAAAATTGATAAATCCGCTAATATAAAAGAATTAAAAATAATTAATAAACTTAAAGAGTACGAAGATATAATCAACGAAGCTTCGGAAAAATATAATGTAGATAAGAATTTGATTAAGTCGGTTATTTTAACTGAATCGGGAGGTAACCCCAAAGCTCACTCAAAAAATAAAGCAAAAGGTTTAATGCAATTGCTCGATTCTACGGCTGATTCCTTAGGTGTAAAAAATATTTGGGATCCTAAACAGAATATATTTGGAGGTACTAAATATTTATCAAATATGCTTCGACAATATGATGGGAATAATGATTTAGCACTGGCTGCTTATAATGCCGGTCCCGGAAATGTGAAAAAATATAAAGGTATCCCACCTTTTAAGGAGACAAAAGTATATATAAAAAGAGTAAAAAATTACTTAAATAACTTGGAATTAGAATGAAAGCAGATAAATTAATAACAGTATTGAATGAACTTCAAAATAACCTAAGTATGCTTTTGGAGATTATTAAGAATAAACAGAAATCGCTTGTAGAAAGAGATGATGATTCCATTAAGCAATCGGTTAAAAGAGAAGAAAAAGTTCTATTGAAAATACAATCTCTGGAAGAAAAAAGGATACGTGCAGTCGAAACAATATATTCGGAGAACAATTTAAATATTGAAGACCATAAAATTTCTACTTTGTTACAAAACATTAAAAGTAGTCTAGATGAAAAAACCATAGAAGCACTTGTTGATTATAAATTAAATATCAAAAATTTAATTTTAGAAATTATGAAACTGAATCAACAAAATATGTTTTTAATACAGCATACAAGACAATTTTTTAGTGAAACAATTAATGCGATTTTAAGTTCTACCAAAAAGTCATTATTAGACAGAAAGGGTTAAGTCATGGGTATAAGCAGTTTATTTAATATTTCCCGAAGTGCGCTGTTTACTTATCAGAAAGCATTAAATGTTGTTTCCAATAATGTTGCCAATGCTAATAATCCGGATTACAGTCGACAGACGGTTGTTTTGGGAACCGAATTCCCGGATTATAGAGCTACATTTACATTTGGAACCGGAGTAAGGTTAGATAAGGTGATTCGAGTCTCGAACCAAGTTACCGAAAGGCAAATTAGAAATACAAATAATAATTTCTACTCTGCTCAAAAACAATCACTTGTTCTAGGACAAGTTGAATCTTTTTATTCGGAACCTTCGGACTCTGGTTTATCAAGCTTAATAAATCAGTTCTTTGATTCTTGGAACGATTTGTCCGTAGATCCGACTTCTTCACCGCTAAGAACGAGCGTCGTAAATTCTGCACAGAAAGTTTCGGAAAAAATCGAGAACATTCATGATAATCTTGTCCAAATGAAATCGGATATGAGAGAAGATGCAAAAAATATGCTTAAATCTATAAACGGATTAACAGAGCAGATTCACTCGGTTAATAAGCAGATATACGAAGCAGGTGTAGTTGGTTATAGCCCTAATGATCTTTTGGATAAAAGGGATGCATTATTAAACCAGCTTAGTCAAATAGTAAATATTCATGTAACGTTGGATAAAAATAATGTTGCCAACGTGTCTATTGGCGGAGTGTTCGCAGTTGACGGTTTACACAGGGTTGAGTTTAAACTAGGACAGGAAGACGGGAAGTTATTACTTCAGACAAAAGACGGTGCAGCGAATGTATCGGTGAGCGGCGGTCAGATGGAAGCGGTATTCGATTCTTTTTCTAATAAAATTCCCAGTTATCTTGACAGGTTAGATCAAGTAGCAAATCAGATATTTGAAAACGTAAACAAGGTTCACCAAAAAGGTTATACCAGTACGGATCCTCCACAATCAGGACTCGATTTTTTCTCTTCTTATGAAAATGGTAAACTTACAATAAATGAAGATATCCTTAACGATCATAATAATATTGCTGTTTCTAAAGACGGTACAAATGGAAATAACGAAATAGCCTTAGAAATAGCTGGCATTAAGGATCTTAAACTGGATAACAATGTAACTATCTCCGAAAACTATTCTAATTACATAAGTGATATTGCAAATGATATCCAAGTTAGTCAGCAGGACTCCGATACATACGGATTGGTTTTGTCTCAGCTGCAGCAGCAGAAAATGCAATACTCGGGTGTATCTACAGATGAAGAAATGATGAATGTTATGAAATATCAAAAATCGTACGACGCAGCTGCCAAACTAATTAAGACAGCTGACGAATTATTAGACACATTAATGAACATGGTGTAAAAATGAGAGTACCGGACGGATTTTTACAGTTTGTATACCTTCGTAATCTTAATAATACGAAGAATTCAATTGCTCACATTCAGGAGCAAATAACGACACAAAATAAAATTAATAGACCATCGGATTCTCCCTTGGGAAATGCAAGAATAATGCGATTAAAACAGCAGATAAAAAGCAATGAATCATTTGCTAATAATATTAGCAATAGCATTTCCATGCTTGATAGTTCAACGCTTTCCATGGAAGGGATACAGACGGAAGTTCAAAACGCTATGGTTGCTTTAACAAAGATGAATAATGCAACGGCGAATGATGATCTCAGTCCGTTTATCACCGATATAGATGCAGCTTTAAATTCAATCATGGATTTAGCCAATAGTAAATACAATAACCAGTATAGCTTTAGCGGAACCAATAGTACAACCAAACCCTTTAGTTTTAATTCAGATAAAACGGCAGTTGTTGTTAATGGCGACTTGGGAGGGGATCAGGAAATAAGATTGTCAAACAATATCTTACAGAAAATAAATATTACGGGTAAAGAATTATTCCTACCTGTGATTTCTCAATCAGGAAATTTAGATTCAAGTACCGCTGTTGGAAGTTTACAGTCAAGTGCTTCCAAAGTATATGATGCCGATGGTAATGAATATGATATGACAATTAGCTATACAAAAACAGCAGCTAATACTTACGACCTTTCATATGAAATAAAAGATTCCGACTCTAACGTTGTAAGTTCGGAGACTGTTAATGATTTGGTCTTTGATGCTGCATCGGGTAAATTAAAAAGTATGGATGGCGGCGATCTTAAAGATATTAAGATTGAAGTATCGGATAAAAAAATAAATTTAGTCCTTGATGTTAATAGTATGACTGAAAAATCTTCAGCAAGTAAGTTTGTTAATTCGTTAAGTCAGAAAGCGGATATATTTAATACCTTGCTTTCAATAAAAGAAAAACTACTAAACGGCGAAAAGCCAAGCGAAGCTCAAGCACAAATTCTAGAAGATTTCAATCAGCATGTTCTAAATAAACTTTCGGAAGCCGGGAGTATTTCAAATAGATTAAGTGATTCTGCGGATTTATTACAAAATCAAAAATTTGAATTGTTAAGTCTTTTATCATCTGAAAATGATGTTGATATGGCTAAAGCTCTTGTGGATTTACAAGGCGCTCAATATAGCCTTGATACTAGTTATAAAATTTCATCAATGATATTACCCAGATCATTACTGGACTATATGTAATGTTTCGGAAAAGAGGAAGTATTTACGGTTTAATACTTGGTATTTTATCGATATTCGGTGCATACTTTCTTGAAGGTGGATCATTTGACGCTTTATTCTTGCTACCTTCTATTATTATTGTATTCGGCGGAACTTTTGCAGCGGCAATAATGGGGTTTGGACTCGAAAAATTTTTGAAGATATTTACTTTAATTAAACAGGCATATTCACCGGAAAAATATGATATTAAAAAACTTATTGATGCTTTTGTACAGCTCGCAGCAAAAGGAAGGCGTGAAGGCTTGCTGGCTGTAGAGAATGATCTTCATAAGTTGAAATATCCGTTTCCCAAAAAAATGATTCGTTTTGTTCTTGATGGTACTGATATGGAGTCGCTGGAGAACATTGCTATTGCCGAGATGAAAGCAATGCAGGACCGTCATTTTTCAAATATATTTCTTTTTAGTAAGATGGGCGGTTATGCTCCTACAATGGGAATTATCGGTACTGTAATGGGTTTAATAATGACTTTAGCGGCGGCAGGCAATAATCCTGAAATACTTATACATAATATTGCTTCCGCATTCATTGCTACTTTGTGGGGAATATTTAGTGCAAATTTAATTTGGTTACCAATTGCGGATAGATTGAAACAATGTCACTTAGAAGAAAAACATATGATGGAAATATCGTTAGAAGGAGTGTTGGCGATCCAGAGTGGAGAAATCCCCTCCTTGATAAAGTCTCGAATGACAAGCTTATTACCTCAAAAAGAACAAGGAAAGCTAAAAGTCGTTTAGTAGAAGACGATTCCATCTTTCAGGAAGACCATGATAAGGACCGGTATCTGATTACTTATGCTGATTTAATTACACTGCTTCTTGGACTTTTTATTATTCTATACGCAATTTCAAATATTGACGTTGCAAAATATGAAAAAATGATGGCAGCTATGGGTAATGTTTTTGGGACGAGAATTGAAACAGCAGGTTTAATTAACAATGGAAATTCCGGAGGTACTCGAGTTTCGCCCATTCAAACTTTGAGAGGATCATTGCAGGAAGTAATTGTTCAATATAATTATGGTAAAAACGTTAAACTTTTAGAAAATGAACGTGGAATTACGATAAGGATTCTTGATAATATTTTATTTACTTCCGGGGATGCAAAATTAAATCCTAAAGCGGAAAGTGTCCTCCATAAATTGGCGCTTGTATTAAAAAAGGTTCCCAACGACATTAGGATTGAAGGGCATACGGATAACGTTCCGATTAAGAACAATATTTTTCCTTCAAATTGGCAATTGTCTGTAGCGCGGGCAACGAATACTGCTTATTACTTAATGAAGAATGAAGGGCTTTCACCTGAAAAAGTTTCAATTGTTGGTTATGCTGAATATAAACCAATTGCAACAAACGATACGCCGGAAGGGCGTGCATTAAATAGACGTGTAGATATTGTAATATTAAAACGGTAGAAAAATGAAAATAAAAACAGATCAATTCGGAGAAATTGAATTCGAAGAAAAAAACATTATCAATTTCGAAAATGGTATTCTTGGTTTCGAAAACCTTAAGAAGTATTTACTTATTTCCGAAGATGAAGGATTATTTTTTTGGCTCACCTCTATTGATGAGCCAGAAATAATTTTCCCTCTTTTTCCTATTAACGTAATTCAGGATGATTTTAAAAATTTGGATAACTATGAACCTTACGGTATTGTTAAGTTTGATAAAGACCCTGCTAACATTACCGTTAACCTTAAATCGCCTGTTTATATTAATCAAAATATAAATAAAGGATTTCAAAAAATTCTTGATAGAGAGGACTATCCGGTTGATTATCAATTATTCATAAACCAATAGAGATAAAGGAAATGCTAGTATTAACGAGAAAAAATAAAGAAAAAATTAGGATTGGGACAGACATTGTGGTTACAATTATAACTACTGCCGACAATCAGGTAAAGATTGGAATTGAAGCTCCCGATGATGTTAAAATCTTGAGAGAAGAATTATATCAAAAAGTTAAAGATCATACAATTAGCGCATCGCGGAATAGCAGTCTGAATATTGATTTAAATAAATTGAAAATCAATAAAATTAACAGGCAATAATATAATGGTTAAAAGATTAAAAATATTAATAGTTGATGATTCTAATGAGATTCTTAAGTACTTAACAAGATTTTTTGAATCATATGGATTTGTTGTTTATACAAGTACCGACGGACTGGATGGAATTCAAAGGGCAGTAGAACTAAGACCGGATATAATATTTTTGGACTTAATGATGCCAACATTCGATGGGATCAAAATGCTTCAGGTAAAAAGTGTACTAAAAGAAATTATCGATATTCCGGTGATAGTTGTTAGTGCAAATACTGCTAGAAGAAATGTGGTAGCGGCTTTGGAGGCAGGAGCAGATAAAGTTCTTTCCAAACCTTTAAAAGAAAAAAAAATTATCGAATATATAAATGAAGTTTTAGGCGACAATTATTTTGAAACCAAAACGAGGAGAAACTTTTTTACTAAGAATGAAATAAGCGAATTAAAAGATGAAATGGTAGTGGTTTTTCTCGATTCATTTTTACAGAAAAAAAGAATGATAACGGAAGCGATAAGAAATAAAAATGAGGAAATGTTAAAAACTGCAATTCATGAAATAAAAGGTGCAGGCGGAACAATGGGATACCCGGAATTGACAGAATTAAGCGAAGAAATAGAGAATAAGGATTTTAACTCTCCAACGGATTGGGTCTTTGCTGAATTTAAGTGTAACCGGATATTCCAAAAAGTTCAACAAATACAAAACAAATTTCAAAAACAAATTTAATTAAACTATGTTTATAATTATTGGCGCAATTGTAGTTCTTGTAAGTCTTGTAGTTGGTTTTACAATGGCTGGCGGTAAGTTACTCGTTTTAATTCAAATATCGGAATTTATTACTATAGGTGGCGCAGCACTCGGAAGTTTTTTAATTATGGCGGATTTAGGAACCATAAAAAAGGTAATTGCAGCAATACCAAAAGCTTTAACAGCCAAACATTCCTCAAAAGACGATAATCTATCAATACTTAAATCTTTATACGACTTGTTCCTTCTTGCTCAGAGAGACGGTTTATTGGCTATTGAAAAGCATATTGAAACTCCGGAAGAAAGTGAAATACTTTCAGCAAATGCTCAATTTATTAAAAATAAACATGCTGTTGCATTTTTGTGTGATACGCTTAAAGTAATGCTTTCAGGCGGTGTTCCGCCTCATGAGGTTGAAAGTTTGATGGACACGGAAATTGAAACTTTTGAAGCTGAAAATGCTCCTGTTAGTGCACTGTTAACAAAACTTGGTGATGCTTTCCCAGGACTTGGAATTGTTGCAGCTGTACTAGGTATAATTGTAACTATGGGTAGTATAAACGAAGGTGCTGAAAAAGTAGGACATCATGTTGCGGCAGCTCTTGTGGGAACGTTTTTGGGAATATTGATGTCGTACGGTTTCATTGGTCCTCTTGCAACAAATATAGAACATTTAATTGAGAGTGAAGTTAGATATTTGGAAATGATAAAAGCTTGTGTTATTGCTTATGCTAAAGGTAATCCTCCGATTGTTGCTGTTGAAATTGGAAGAAGAACAATTCCTTCCGATGCGCGGCCAACATTCTCTGAATTAGAAAACTATTTAAGAGGAAAGAGCGAGTAAAGAATGGCAGAAAATGAAAACAACGAAAACCCTATAATAATAAGTAAAGGTAAAAAATGTAAACATGCGCATCATGGCGGCGCTTGGAAAGTTGCATATTCCGACTTTGTAACCGCAATGATGGCTCTTTTTATCGTGTTATGGATTTTGGCGCAAAATGATGAAGTTAAAAATAATATTGCCGGTTATTTTAATGATCCAAGCGGATTTGGATCTGGTAATGGGCCTAGTGTGTTCAAGGGACCCGGACGTAATAGCTCTCCCGCACCATCTCTTTTGACGGAGTTTCAGAAGAAGAAAATAGAACAAGAGCATTTAAAAAAAATGGGCAATGAATTAATGGACGAATTGGATAAATCCGGATTCGGAGATTTAAAAGATCAAATGGATGTTGAAGTTGTTGATGAAGGACTAAGAATCGAGTTAATGGAAACTAAGAAAAAAGGATTTTTTGAAGTTGGTACAGCTAAAATTAAACCTAAAACAAAAAAAGTACTTGAAGTAATAGGTAAAAAACTTAGTAAAGTTAAGAATCAAATTGTAATTGAAGGGCATACCGATTCAAGACCATATCCCGGTAACGGGATGGGCTATACAAACTACGAACTGAGTTCGGATAGAGCTAACACAGCAAGAAGAATATTAATGGCGGCAGGAGTAAAGTCCAGCCAAATTGATGAAATAAGAGGTTATGCAGATAAACGTCTTAGAGATCTCAAACATCCTTTTGATGCTTCTAATAGAAGAATTAGTATAATAGTTAAGTATAATGAATGAGGATGAAAAATATATCTTAATTATTGAGGATGACTATTTTACAAATGAGTTTTACAGGTTTTTATTTAAGAAAGTAAAATATCCTTTTTTACAAAGCGAAAATGGAGAGGATATATTAAAAATTTTAGCTCAAAAAGAAATTTCGCTAATTATTCTTGACATAAATCTTAAAAACACTTATCTCAATAAAAGAAGAATTGACGGTCTTGAATTATCTAAATATATAAAGGAAAATTTTAACTCCTCTTCCATCCCAATCTTATTAGTAACTGCATATAGAAAAAATTTAAATGACGAGAATTTCTTAGAAAAAAGTCTTGCAGATGATTATATTACAAAACCAATTACCGATTTAAATTATTTTTTAGAAAAAGTTAAAAAGCTTAGATTAAAATAATGAACGAAGATAAAATTCTTATAGTTGAAGACGAGGAAGATACAAGGTTTATATTAAATAGACTACTTACAAAGAATAACTACGAAACAAAAGTGGTCGAAAACGGAGAGGAAGCTTTAGAAGCATTAAATCAATTTTCTCCTAAGGTTATTATAGCAGATTGGACTATGCCGAAAATGGATGGTCTTGAGTTGTGTAATATTATCAAAAGTAAAGAAGAATTTAAGACGATTTATTTTATTTTACTTACAGCCAGAGCTTCTTTGAAAGATAGAGTAACCGGTTTAGATGTTGGAGCAGACGACTTTCTTGTAAAGCCGGTTGAAAACCAAGAATTGCTTGCAAGAATTCGCTCTGGAATAAGAATTCATAATTTGCAGAATGAATTAAAAAGCATAGAGCACAACAAAGCCATTGTTGAATTAGCATGCACAATCGGGCATCAAATTAATAATCCGCTCAGCAGTTTAATAATGACTGTGCATGAATTTAAAAAAGAACTATCTCATGAATCAATTTCAGCTCATGAGGAAGATTTTTATATAATTGAAGAATCAATTAAAAGAATACAAAAATTTGTAGATGCCCTTAAAAATCTCCAATCGCCTGAAATGATGGATTATGCATTGGGAAATAAAATGCTGAAAATTGATTAACATTCATTTCTTAAAATTTTATCCTGCTTAATTCTCACATCAAAATCTATCAACAATTATCCTTTTTTTCCGATAGTATTTTAGAGGAATGGATATGCTTGAAAAGGTAGAAAATATTAATCCTAAAGGCTCTTTCAAACAGAAAGACAGAAAAAGGAAAAAAGAAAGTGCTTATCACGCTCATTTTGTGGAAAAGCATTTTATTAAGGATTCAATTGTACTTTCCCCGGCAGCACAATTCCTTGCAAATCTAAACTGGACATTAAAAGATATTCAATACCTTTCTAAGGATAAAATTTTATTAAACTTTTTAATTAATGAAGTGGAATTTTATACCGAGATTGATTTGGATAAACTATATACTGAAGAAATGCAGTTATTCCATATTTTAAAATCAAATGTAAAATATTCTGGCGAAGAAAAAATTTTAATACAATTGATGATCTATAAAAACATGGTGAAAACCGTTGATGATGACCTTAAATTCGAAATACCGGTTATTTCAGATTTATTTGATAAAGTTTTCGACTTGAAACTTAAAACGGATGTAGAAAAAGAAGATTATGTTTTATTACGTAACCTAGTTGAAGATATTGAAGAGGAGTTAGTTGATGAATTTCAATATGTTCTTTACGGTATTTATACCTTTTTAGATAAACTTGGAAAATTTAATTTAGTTAAAAACTATTTATTTAATTATGATATTGATAATCCTTTGAGGATTGAAAAAATAACAGTAATTCACGAATAACTCCTTATGCCGGCTGAAAAAAACTCAAATTCTATAAAACTTAATAAAATATTTCGGAATGGGACGGAATTAAAAGGACTGCCTGACTCTAAGCCTTTTGCTTTACTTAGTAGAGAGGGAAGTATTCTATTCTCTAACATGAAGTTTAATAATATGTTTGATGTAACTGTTGGAGATGATCTTACTAAAGTTTGGACAGAGCCGAAGTTCCCGACTATACTGGAAAATTTTAGTAAGTCCAAATACTTAGATTTCCATTCGGATATCCTTGTTAAGAATAATCAAGAAAACCTCTTATTTAAAACAAATGTAGATATCATAAAGCTTGTTATTAAAAGGAAAACTTATTTTTTATTAAGTCTAAACACTTTAGACAAAAGCAACAAAGTTGAAGAAAGAATTTTTAACCTAAGTCGGGCTATTGATTATAGCGGGATTGCAGTATTAGTTACGGACAGCCATGGTTATGTTAACTATGTTTCTCCCTCTTTTGAAAAAGTTTTTCATAAAAGAATTGATCAAATTTTTAATAACTATCTGCCTTATGTCTTGGTAGAATTTCTTAATAAAGGTGAGGTTGAAGAACTTAAATATGCTTTAAAGAATGGAAAGGAATGGATAAAAATAATTACCGACTTGAATAGAAAAAATGAGCTTTGGTTTAAGGAAATAAAACTAAATCCCGTTTTGCAAATGGATGGATTGCCGAACAGTTATATTGTGGTTGCTTCAGATATAACAAATTATGTTTTGAGAAACAGATATATAAAACACTCCGAGGAAAAACAAAAATCTATTATTAATAATATTTCCGATCCTCTTTTAATAGCAAGAAGAACAGATGGCCAGCTGTTTTTCGAAAATGTTAATGAAATTTTTCAATCTGCTTTTAATGTACAAAAAGAAGAAATAAGCGATCAAAAACTAAAGCCGTTTCTTCCACAAAGCTTATATGATTTATTAATAAAATTAATTACAAAAATTGAAGGGTCCGGGAAAAGTTCGGGGCAGATTAAATACTATCATCGTGAATTAAATAAAAATTACATTGTAAAGCTCACTTATATCGATGATCAGCATAGTAAGGAAAGAATTTTTATAGCTGTACTTAACGACATAACAGATCATTTGTTGGTACAAGATAAACTTAGGGAAGCATATGTAAAAGAAAATCAGTTAAATAAACTTAAATCGATTTTCCTGGCTAATATGTCTCATGAAATAAGAACGCCGCTCAATGCAATTGTTGGTTACTCGGAATTACTTGAAGATGATTTAGTTAACAAAAATTATTCTTCCTCAATAGAAATGGTTAAATCGTTAAAAGAAGGAGTAAGCAGACTTTTATCTCTTGTTGATAATATTGTGGAGGTTTCTTTGCTGGAATCCGGTAGCGAAAAATTAGATTTAGCTCGTTCTAATTTGAATAATCTTATAGCGGAAATCTACAATGAATATAAAAGTAAAAGGAAGAATCTATTCGTTAAAACTTTGCTGCTGCTATCCAGTGAAAAATTAATAGTAAGAACGGATGAAGAAAAGTTTAGAAAAATTATTGATGCGCTCTTTGAAAACGCAATAAAGTACAATGAGTATAATGGAAACGTCATAATAAAATCTCGCAGTAAAAATAATAGAGCAATAATTCAAATTATTGATGATGGAATAGGTATTGCTGAAAAGGACTTAAAAAAAATCATGGACCCTTTTGCTCAAAGTGAAGAGGAAAGTTATAAGCGAAAATACGAGGGCGCCGGTCTTGGTTTAACAATTGCTTATCGACTAACAACTCTGCTTGGCGGGTCATTCAACATTACAAGCGAACCGGAAAAAGGAACAACTATCACCTTAACTTTTCCTCTTGATTAACTACTTACTGACTTTTTGAAAAGTAGGTTAACAATCTTACCGAATTTATTACAAAGCACAACCCTGCATATTTTTCCATCTTTTAAACATACATCACTCATTATGTGCAATTTTTCTCTTTTAAAATAAATTTTCTTTCTGAAATAGTTTGGGTATATTTTCTTTCATTTCTAAAGATATTTGTAAAAAAGTAAATTTTATCGGTTTATGAAAATAAGACTTCTATTGTGGATCGTTGCTTTTCTTATAACAATACTAACAGCATATTATCAAAGACTAACAGGACCAACTTACCCTTTAAAAGGCTCAATAAAATTTTCCGGGGAAATAATTAACTATAAATTGGATAGAAGCCATGGCGGAAGCGGTGATCAAATAGTAGCAATTAAAATTCCGGATCAAAAAATAAAAGGCAGCCTTTATTACAAAAGATATAAAACTAATGATGCATACACTGAAATAAAAATGCATTATACCAACGGTGAACTCAAAGCCGGCTTGCTGCATCAGCCTCCTGCGGGAAAATTAGAATATTATATAAAACTTTATAATAAGCAAAATGTTGTACATTTACCGGAAAACAGATCTGTTGTTACAAGGTTTAAAGGATATATCCCATTATATGTCCTTATTCCGCATATTTTGGCAATGTTTACAGCTATGCTGCTTTCGGTAAGAACCGGACTCGAAATTTTCAACAAAAGTTCCAATTTAAAAAAACTTACTTATTGGACAATTGCAATATTGTTCATAGGCGGATTGATATTAGGACCTATAGTTCAAAAATATGCGTTCGGAGCTTTATGGACGGGAGTTCCGTTCGGCTGGGATTTGACTGATAACAAAACATTAATCGCATTTCTGGGCTGGCTTATCGCTCTGTTTATGTATGGAAAATCTAAAAGGCCAAAGCTATGGGCAACAGCAGCATCAATTTTATTGATTGTTGTTTACTTAATTCCGCACAGTGTTATGGGCTCGGAGTTAGATTATAATAAGTTAGATAAGCAATCAAAACAACCAATAGAAAATATTAAATAATATTTATTTAAACAAAATGGGGAACTTTAAATCATGAAGTACTTAAAATTATTCCTATTCTTTTTTATTCCGGTCTTGGTGATGAATGCTCAAGATACGGTGCAAACATTTTTATCTCTAAATTCTACCGGAGTTGAGCAATTCCTTCAAAAGTATCCCGAATACGACGGAAGAGGAACTATCGCACTTATTTTGGATACTGGTATTGATATGGGGATTGACGGCTTGAAAAAAACATCCACTGGTGAAGTTAAAGTTATTGACGTGCAAGATTTTACTGGACAAGGTGATATTCATTATTACAAAGCCGACCTAGATGAAGATAACGGGCAAACATATTTTGTTAATGAGGATCATAGTTACAAAGTATCCGGTGCAAATAAACTTGGATTAAAAGCTGTTGATGATCAATATTATATCGGACTTCTTCCGGAAACTCTCTGGAAAAATTCAGGCTCGGGAGCTGTGGATGTTAACGGAAACGGAAAGACTGATGATAAATTTTACTTTATCGTTTTCAAAACCAAACAGGATAATAAAATTAGTTGGGTGCTTTATATTGATGAAAATGATAACGGTGATCTATCTGACGAAAAGCCACTGAGAAATTACAAAATTAATTATGATACGTTTAAGTTTCCTAATAAAGACGGTTTACCAAATTTCACTATTGCAGTAAATATTTTTCCAAATAAAAACCTTGTAAGTTTTTTCTTTGACGACGGTTCGCACGGAACACATTGTTCCGGTATAGCTACAGGTTATCATATTGACGGAAGCCCGGATTTTAACGGCGTGGCTCCAGGCGCAAAGTTAATGGGATTAAAATTAGGAAATAATAATTATGCCGGAGGTTCTACGGTTACAGAAAGTATGAAGAAAGCTTATTTGTATGCCGATTCCGTCTCTAAAACAAGAAAAGAACCTTGTATAATTAATATGAGTTTTGGTATCGGTTCTGAGATTGAAGGTAGAGCGGATATGGAAATTTTCTTATCAAAACTAGTTGAGGAGAATCCTTATCTCTATATTAGTAATTCAAACGGTAATGAAGGACCCGGAATTTCAACAACAGGGCTTCCGGCTGCATGCGATGCTATTTTATCAACCGGTGCGGTTCTAACTAAAGAAGTTGGACGGGATTTATTTGACGCTACTCTGGATAATAATATTATTTTACATTTCAGCTCTAGAGGTGGAGAAGTTAATAAGCCGAACATTGTTGCACCGGGTGCTTGTACTTCTACAGTCCCTAATTTCAGCAAGCACGATAGATTTTGGGGAACCAGTATGGCATCGCCATATTCTGTCGGTGTAATGTCGCTTTTATTAAGCGCTGCAAGAGTTGAATATCCTGATGTTAAAATACCTTCCCGTTTACTTTATAAAGCAATTGAAGAAGGCGCTACAAAGATGAAGGGATATGATTATGTTGATCAAGGTTCCGGTTACATCAATGTAACGAATGCATGGAAAGTATTGAAGAAATACATCAAATCAAATCAAATTTCTAAATTTGAAACATATACAGTATCATCTTTTGCTCCGAATATGCCTGGCAATATTGGTCAGAGCTTATATATCAGAAACGGTTTATTTATTACAAAAAATCAAGTTTACAATTTTACGGTTAAGCGAAACAATACAATAAATAAGCATAAGTTTTTTAGAACTTACAAATTAAAAAGCGATAGTGACTGGTTGCTCCCGCTTAAAAGGAAGACTTATATAAGAAACAATCAAGCAATAAGACTCGGTGTTAAGATTGACAAATCCAAATTAAAAAATCCGGGGTTGTACAACGGAATGATTCATGCTTACCGTGCCGATAGATCTAAGTTCCCGGAATTTGATATGATGGCAACCGTAGTTATTCCTTATGAATTTAATGAAGCGAATAAATACACCCAAGGTTGGGACAATATTCAGTTAAAACCCGGTGAACTAAGAAGGTATTTTATTCAGGTACCTGCCGGCGCAACATCTATGAAAATTAAAATGTCTTCGGATCCCAAAGCGTATACATATTCATGGTATTTTCTGCATGAACCGGACGGCAGGCAGAAAGATGTAGCTGTTCTAAATTCGGATAATGATGACAAAGACGTTGTAAGATACTATTCCGATTTAACTCCCGGTGTTTATGAGCTTGATGTTCTAGGATTATTTAGAGCTAACGGACTTTCAACTTGTAATCTAAGTGTTGAGTTCAGCGGTGTAAATATGATTGATGATAACGTTTTAAGTAACGATCATAACTCAATTAAATTTGTAAATGAATTTAATGAAATGAAAAGATTTTCAGTCTCAGGTAAAATTATCGGTTACCAAAAAGATTACACAATTAAACTGGATGGAAAAGATTATTACAAAATTCCTTTCGTCCTAAAAAAAGATGAGGCTGATAAAACCTTTAAAGTTTCAATCAGTAAAGAAGACTTTAATAAAACTACAGACTTTCCTATGATGATTTATGATTCAACAGGCAAATCAGTAGCCATTGATGGATTATCTTACAATTCGAAATCAATATCGATAAGAAATTCTTTTGGTGCAGATTCGGCAAAGTTTAGTTTGGTCTTGAGACCTGCTTTTGCAAACGCACCGGGAAATATGACTATTTTTGTTAAAGAAACTACTTCGCTTAAAAATAAAGAACCATTTAGAGTTTTGCATAATAATTCACCAAGAGTTACATTTTATCCTTCCGTAACCGAGGAGTTAAATTGTTTTTATAAACCTCTTACAAATGTACCTAAAGATGCAAAACCTTACGGAAAAATTTATTTTAAGAATTCATCAAATGATAAAACGGAATTAGAAATACCGGTATTTTTCAAATTTTAATTGGAGAATGTAATGAGTGATGCTGATATAAAAACAAAAGTCGGTTTACCGGCTAATGCTTATTCTGAGTTAAAACCGGGGGAGAAGTATGTTCCAATAATGCTTCCGGAAAAAACTTACCCCGAAGTTAATTTCTGGTCTGTCTCTTGGGGTTTATTAATGGCAGTTCTTTTCTCTGCTGCCGCTGCATATTTGGGACTTAAAATAGGTCAGGTTTTTGAAGCTGCAATTCCAATAGCAATTTTAGCTGTCGGCTTGTCTACTGCAACCAAAAGGAAAGGTGCACTTGGTGAGAATGTGATTATTCAATCTATAGGTGCTGCGTCGGGAGCAATTGTAGCCGGAGCCATTTTTACGTTACCTGCTTTATATATATTGAATCTTGATGTAACGTTTTTTCAAATATTTTTAGCTTCAATGTTCGGCGGATTTTTAGGAATTCTTTTCCTTATCCCCTTCCGCAAGTATTTTGTTTCAGAAATGCACGGTAAGTTTCCGTTCCCCGAAGCTACTGCGACTACCGAAGTTTTGGTGGCAGGTGAAAAAGGCGGCGGACAAGCAATTGTTTTAGTTGTCAGCGGTATAATTGGCGGTTTATATGATTTTATTGTCGCATCGTTCGGCTGGTGGAGCGAAGTATTTTCCACTCGTGTTGTTGCTGTTGGTCAAACCTTAGCTGATAAATTCAAACTGATTTTTAAAATGAATATCGGTGCTGCAGTAATGGGCTTGGGTTATATAGTAGGTTTAAAATATGCCGCTATTATTGCTGCCGGTTCATTTGTTGCATGGTATGTAATTATTCCGGTATTTGCATATTTGGGTAGTGGAATAACCATCCCTATTGGAGCTAATATTCATATGCTTGTTAAAAATATGACCCCGGAACAGATATTTAGTAATTATGTAAGGCATATCGGTATTGGCGGAATTGCTATGGCTGGATTAATAGGTATTATAAAAT
This sequence comes from uncultured bacterium, assembly GCA_965554225.1. Lineage (GTDB taxonomy): Bacteria > Bacteroidota > Ignavibacteria > Ignavibacteriales > Melioribacteraceae > BMS3ABIN04. The sequence goes on from CBEVZC010000009.1 coordinate 40,956, forward strand.
CATCCGGCGTAATTAAGACGGCTTTTAGTTTGGGTTTCAAAGAATTGTTCGGCGGCAAGCTAGGAGGTGAAGAATCAACGTCAAGAACTCAACGTGATATTTCGATGAAAATAATTGCCGTAGGTATAACTCTTACTGCAATTTTAGTTTTTATCTTTTTCATGTTCGGCGTTGTCCATAATTTACTGCACGCAATTGTTGGCCTATTAATTGTCTTAATAATTGCGTTTCTGTTCACTACTGTTGCGGCAAATGCAATTGCAATTGTGGGTACAAATCCTGTTTCCGGTATGACATTAATGACGTTGATTTTATCTTCGGTTATTCTTGTTGCTGTGGGTTTAACCGGTCCTGCAGGTATGACGTCAGCACTTATTATTGGCGGCGTTGTTTGTACGGCGCTCTCGGTCGCCGGAGCTTTTATTACCGATCTTAAAATAGGATATTGGCTTGGATCGTCTCCGTATAAACAGGAAACATGGAAATTTTTAGGCACTATAGTTTCTGCCGCTACTGTAGGTTGGGTTATATTATTGTTAAACAATACGTTTGGTTTTACCGGCAACGAACTGCCCGCTCCGCAAGCAAATGCTATGGCTGCCGTTATTAAGCCTTTGATGTCAAATCAACCTGCACCGTGGATGCTGTATATTGCAGGTGCGCTATTTGCCTTAATCTTAACAATGATCAAAGTCCCTGCATTGGCTTTTGCCCTTGGAATGTACCTCCCGCTTGAATTAAACACTCCTATTTTGGTCGGTGGACTCATTTCCTATTTTGTTTCAACACGCAGTAAAGACCAAGCATTAAACAGAGCAAGAAAGGAAAGAGGTATTTTGATTGCATCGGGATTTATCGCCGGCGGAGCTTTGATGGGTGTTGTAAGTGTAATTCTCAAATCCGCTGGGTTGGATTGGAGATTAACAGAGTGGCCTGAAACACACGGTGCGGAATTGCTGGGTATTGTGATGTTCGGCGTTATTATTGCTTATATGATTTGGGACTCTATGAGAGCAAAGAAAGAAGAATAAAAAACCACCCCTGAATTTTGAGCAAAGCTTAAAATTCTTTCCCCTCCTTAACCAAGGAGGGGAAGTTTATGCTGGTTTACCAGTATAATCAGGGGTGGTCAAAACACATAAAAATTGTAATGCAGATACATAACAGAAAATATTTAAAAACAAGAAGAAAAGAACTCCGCAATAATCCTACACAAGCCGAAGAATTTCTATGGCGCTATCTTAAAAAAAGTAAATTAGAGGGAAGAAAATTCAGACGACAGCATAGTATTGGTAATTTCATAGTAGACTTTTACTGCCCGGAGGAAAGATTAGTTGTTGAGCTTGACGGTGCCGTACACTTTAATGATAAAGCAATTGAATATGACAAACGTAGAACTAAATATTTAGAGAATAAAAGAATTAAAGTAATACGTTTTGAAAATCAAGAAGTTATGTATAATTTAGATTCTGTTTTAGAACAAATTAAAAGTAATTTTAAAAAATAGATCACCCCTGAATTTTTGATTGCATCAAAAAATTTTCCCCTCTTTAGCTCAGGAGGGTAAGTTTATGCTGGTTTACATGTATAATCACGGGTGGTTGAATGCATATTCTTAATAATAAAAAGTACTAGATATGAATATTGTAGAAATAAGAAAACACTTTCCTTATTTAGACTCAGGTAAAATATATTTTAATCATGCCGCTATTTCACCTTTGTCAAATTTTGTAAAAGTGGAACTTGAGCAATTTCTACACGAGAGAAGTACAACAGATATTGATAACTATGAAAAAATGGTTAATACTGTCGGTAGTTTAACTGATAGGCTCTCCGTGATGTTAAATGCAAAACCGGATAGAATTGCTCTTACAAAAAGCGTAACGGAAAGCTTAAATATTTTAGCTCAAGGTATTAAGTGGGAAAAGGGAGACAGAATAATATTAAACGATATTGAATTCCCTGCGAATGTTTATCCTTTCTTAAATTTAAAAAATTACGGGGTTGAAGTTGATTTTGTAAAATCAAAAAATGGCGAAATAAAAATTGAGGATATCGAGAAATTAATTACACCAAAAACGAAACTGCTTTCCATAAGTTTTGTACAGTTCCTTTCGGGATTTAGAGCTGACCTGGAAACAATCGGCGAACTCTGCAGTAAGCACAACATTATATTTAGCGTTGATGCTATTCAAGGCGCCGGAGTTATTCAATTGGATGTTGAAAAATACAAGATTGACTTTCTTGCCGGCGGAAGTCATAAATGGTTAATGGGACTTACCGGCTTGGGTTATTTATTCATAACGGAAAAATTACAAAGTAAGTTGGAGCAGAAGAATGTCGGTTGGCTTTCGGTAGAAAACGAATGGGATTTATTAAACTATAGCTTAGAACTCAAGCAGACGGCTCTTCGCTTTCAACTGGGTACATTTTCGTTTTCCGGCGTTGTAGCGTTAAATGCTTCCCTAGAATTTTTCGAATCACTCGGATATGTTAATATTGAAGATTATATTTTGCAAAACTCAAAGTACTTTTTGGCAAAGTTAGTCGATGAAGGATTTAAACCAATTCTCCAGAACTTACCGGAAAAGAATTTAGCGGGAATAGTAACCTTTCCCGTTGAAAATGCAGAAGAGGTATTTAAACAGTTACTTGAAAAGAATATTGTTGGTTCCTTGCGTGAAGGAATGATCCGTTTTTCACCGCACTTTTATAATACGAAAGAAGAAATTGATAATGTTATTAATGAGCTTAAAAGGTTAATTTAAAAAATAAATTCCCAGCTCCATCGCAGCAAAGCAATCAAGATTAGAACAATGCCTTCAAATCGGGATATCTTCCATCCGGTGCGCATCATTACAAGAAGAAAAACATAAGAAACTGCCAAAAGAATTAATCCAATATATTCATTTGAAGTTAATGAAAGAGGTCGAATTATTGATGCTGTTCCAAGGACTCCTAACAAATTAAATAGATCGCTGCCAATTAAGTTTCCGACGGATATATCATTTCTTCCTTTTATAAGAGCAACTATAGACGTTGCAAACTCGGGCATGGAAGTCCCGGCAGCAACTATCGTAATTCCGATAGTCCATTCCGAAACACCGAACACTCTGGCAATATCCGATGCGGCTTCTACCAAATAATTAGCACTTACAATAATTACTGCAACGCCGAGAATTAGTTTGAGAATATCAACAGCCTTAAAATCCCCTTCCGGTATTTCCTCGTCAAGCTCAATATTAGTTTTTTGCTTAATAAGAGTGATAATATAAATCAGTAAAGTTAAGGCTAACAAAATTCCTTCTATGCGGGAAAGAGTATGATCCCAGAAAAAAAGCAAAAGTAAAAGTCCGGTAATTATTAGAAGTGAACCATCACGGGAAAGAAGAATTTTGGAAATTTTAACATTACCGAATATTGCAACAATTCCTAATATAATACCTAAATTAAAGATGTTTGAACCGACAACATTTCCAACGGAAATTGCGGCTTGACCTTTAATGGCAGCTGAAACGGTAACTGCAAATTCGGGAAGGGAAGTAGCTATGGCAACAACGGTAAGACCAATTACAAGTTGGGATATTCCAAACTTTTTTGCAATGTGAGTGGCGGAATCAACAACCCAGACGGCTCCTCCCCAAAGTCCGAATATTGTTGCGATAATTATTAAAATATTTAGGAGGATATCCATCCGGTTCTATTTGTAAATTGCTGTTACTACAAACTAAGTTCCTTCAAGGAACTTAGTTTGTATAAGAAAACTTAATAAATTATTTTGTTTACGGATCTATAATTACCTTGCCGATTTTTTAACCTTCGGGATTATAAGTCAATTCAATTTTAACATGAAAATCAGCGCCGCTGAATATAGTATATTTTACTTCGCCAATTGTGCACTTATAATCTTCACCAACCATATCCGATACAACTTTTGCAATACCGTTTTCCAAATCGCCAATGCTTACAGATTTTAATTTGTTTTTAAGCAATCTGTCAACATCAATAGCTTTTTCTTTTTGCTCATTCATTTATTACTCCAATATTTATTTGCAAAACATTAGACGAATACGTTTGAATATTGTTCTTGATTATTAAATAAAACTTTAACTCTGTCGACTTCTAAAAATCTCTCAAGAACAAATATACAAATAATGAATTGTTTTAGCTTCTTATTAAATTCAACAGCTCTTCGGTTTTTCTTTTCATCAAGTCAATATCGCCTTTAGTTTCAACGTTTAATCTTAATAAAGGTTCCGTGTTACTTTTTCTTACGTTAAATCTCCAATTGTCATATTCAACACTTACTCCGTCAACGAAATCCATTTTTCCGTCTGAATATTTTTCTTTTATCTCTTCTAATTTGCTATTGGGGTCATTAATTTTCGAATTGATTTCACCGGAACAAGGATACTCTTTTATCATTTCATAAACCAAGTCATGTAAAGATTTATTTTCGTCCGACATTAGTTCTAAGATAAGAAGGAAAGGAATCATTCCGCTATCTGAGTAATTATTATCCCTAAAATAATGATGTGCCGACATTTCTCCACCGTAGACAGCATTAACTTCTCTCATTTTTTGTTTAATGTATGCATGTCCGCTTTTAGAAACTACAGCTTTCCCGCCGGCTTTATTTACTACTTCAATAGTATTCCATACTAATCTCGGATCGTGAATAATATTTTCACCCGGAAATTTTTTTAGAATTGATTTTGCCAGCAAGCCGACAATGTAATAACCTTCAATAAAATTTCCCTCATGATCAAAGAAAAAACATCTATCATAATCACCGTCCCAAGCAACTCCAAAGTCCGCATCGTTTTTCTTTATTGCATCGATAGTTGGCTGACGGTTTTGTGGTAACAATGGATTAGGTACACCATTAGGAAATTTTGAATCGGGATTGTGAAATACCTTTATCATTTGAATTGGAAGATCGGGTTCTATTGCATCTAGCGCAGGTCCTGCGCATCCGTTTCCCGCATTTACCACAACTTTAAACGGCTTAATTTTATCTTTTCTGTAAAATCTTTTAAGGTTGTTAATAAATTCATTCATTATATCAATATTTTTAACAGTACCTTTTGTTTCGGCTATTTCACCAAGATTGCCTTCAAGAATCATTTTTTCAATAAATTTTAGATCGGTATCATAACCCATAGGTTTGGAACCTTCCTTTACAAATTTTAATCCGTTGTATTCTGGAGGATTATGGCTCGCAGTAATCATTACTCCGCCGTCTGCATTAAAATGAGGTGTAGAGTAATAAATCATCTCCGTCCCGCATAATCCGATATCAATTACATCGCTGCCGGAATCCGTAATTCCCTTGGCAAGTGCCTCCGATAATTCTTCTGAGGACTCGCGTATATCATGACCAATAATTATTAACTTTGCATTAAGATATTTTACAAGTGCACGTCCTATTTTATAAGCTAAATCTGCGTTAAGTTCACCCGGAACTTTTCCGCGAATATCATAAGCTTTAAATCCCGGAATATTTTGCATCTCAATCTCCTATTAAATTAAAATATGCTAAACTTTTCTAAAATATTGTTTGTTAAAATAACAAATTATAAAATAAGATAAATTATGCTTTAAGATATTTTTGTTGAGTCCACTGCTATATT
>CBEVZC010000010.1:0-43119 GCA_965554225.1 uncultured bacterium
AATAAATATACGTTTAACATAAAAATCATGCTTTCTTTTTTTTAAATAAAAATAATATAACAATAAGCAATACTCCTAAAGCTAAAGCGTAAATAATAGGAGGAGTTTCCTTAAGTTTAAATGGAATATAAGTAGCGGTTATGGTTTTTCCTTTACCAATTTCGTCTAAAGAAAAATCCCAAATCAATTTATTATTCGATTTCGATGAAGCATTGTGACTAATAATTTCACCGGGTAAGTAATAAGTGTATTTAATTCTTATGGATTTTATGTTAAAACCAAATCCGGTTGCAAATGGGGGAATAAATTGAGAAAAGATTTTTGTGTCGTCAGTACCTTCTTTAATTGATAGTTCATTGTTTTTAAAAGGTTTTAATAAATTTAGCGAGTCAAATTTGCTGAATTCAAACTTAATTTGTGCATGTATTGTACTGTCGGTAAAATCTTTAAAAACTTTTACACCATTAATTTTAGTAAAAGAAGCAGAAAATTGATTAACAAGAGTGTCTTTGTCGAAAATTCCTAATTGACTTATTAGTGAGGAGTCGTTTTTTGTGTAAAACTTCATCCAATAATGAATATAAGATTTCCCAGAATCATCAGTCTTGATTGTTGTTATTTGGGTGTAGTTTAAACATCCACTTAAGACTAGAACCAAAGAAAAAATCAGTATAAGGCTTTTCTTCTTCATAGATTGGGAACAATTTTAACACTAAAGATAATAAATTATCGGGAATTATTTAATTATTTATTTTAATGTAGCAAATAAGTAATTTTCGTATTCGATTTTACAAATATATGGAGATTAATTATGCCGACATATGAATATAAATGTTTAAAGTGCGGAGAAGTATTTGAGGTGTTCCAAAAAATGTCCGACCCACCGTTAGAAAAATGCCCTAAATGCGGGAGTGAAGTTAAAAGACTTATTGGTGCCGGTGCAGGTATAGTTTTTAAAGGTTCGGGATTTTACGAAACCGATTATAAACATAACCATTTCGCGGGAAGCAAAACGAAGACGAAAGAGTTGAAAAATAAAGAAACAAACAAAGCGGATACCAAGCCAAAGGAAACAAAAGAATCTTCCGATAAAGTTAAGAAGTCGGCATAAGTCGACTTCTTAAAAATCCAATCCGATTGAGATATAGTATCGGGGTTGGGAAAAACCTTGAAAATTATATTTCCATGCAACATCAAATTTCCAAAGAAAAATAAAATACAACCTTGCTCCCAAACCCGTGCCTATCAACAAATCTTGTGTCTGCAAACTTCCAAATTTATCTTTTTTAAATAATCTTAGACTTTTATTATCGTTCCAAGCAGTTCCGGCATCAATAAAAGCAACTCCAAGAATATTTCTAAATAGTATTGGTAAAGGTCCTGTTAATAAGTACCTAATTAGTGGCATTCTTAATTCAAGATTAAGCAAGCTATATTTTGTTCCAATTTGCTGGGCATAATCATATCCGCGAAGCGGAAGAGCAGGGGTTAAAAATGCAAAATCCGCAGCATTTCTTAAAGGTATATCTCCTGTTGCAAACGTTCTGTTTAGCCAACCTTCGGTGCCTCCCAAGAAAAATCTTTGCGGGTTAGCGCCTGCAGAATATCCGCCTGAAAGTCTAATAGCAAATGAATTATCAAACCAAAATCTGAAGTACTTTCTATAATCCCAAGTAGCTGATATAAAACTTTGCCTTGTTTTTCCAAAACCCGGATTCCCGAATAAAGTTAAGTTGTATCTTACACCTTCAATTGGCGAAGTGTAACCGAACATTGTATTGTCATGAACAAAACTAAATGAAGGAATAAAGAAAGTTGATCGGTCTGTAGGAACGGCAAGATTATCCAAATTTTCAGAGGATACGCTTTGCACACTTAACCCGGCGTCTATTCTGTAAAATCTATTTATTGGCATTCTAGCAGAAATAATACCGCCAAAACTTCTAAATCGGTAAAGATCCGAACTAAATCCGTTTGAAAGATATACAAAACGTGCTGTATGATATCCTTCAAATCCATAATCTATTTTTTTAGCTAGATAATAATATGCTAAACCATAATCACTATTCTTCAAATCAATTTGTAAGCTGGTTGTTCCGATTAATCTATGGTTCCCTAAAACATCGCTAAATGTTAAAACTGTTGTTCCCAACAATCCGTACAGAGAACTATAGCCTGCATTTGCATAAATTAAATCCGGAGAAAAATTTACTTTGTATTTATTAACTAGGAAATTACCGTTTCTATCTAATTTTTCAGTGAAAAGCTTTTGCTTTTTTTGTACTAAACTAGTAGTATCGGCATTGAAATTCTCACCACCAAAAACAAAATGTTTATAACTGTCGGAAGCAGTTGTATCGGATTTTGATGTCTTCTCGCTATATTGCCCTGAGAAAAATTCAGGTGATTTTTTTTCATTTGTAGAATCTATAACGGTTGTTGTTATTTCTTGAAATGATAAAGTTGAATCTATTTCGGTTTCATTAGTATCTTTAACAGCAACAATTTTAGGTGGGTTTTCCTGATCTATCAATTTTTTCATAAATTTTGTCGGAACTAATTCTTTCCCGACGGGTTTCATATCAAACGGATTGTTAAGGAGAAAGATATTGTAGCCTCCTTTAAAAAGAGATGAAAATGCCATCTTTTTACCATCTTTTGAAAGAGAAAGCTGATTTATTCCATTTAAAGAGTTTGTAATCGGTACAGCCGGTAATTCCAGAAGTGTGCTAACGGTATCGGTATCTGATAATGCAATCCTTTTTTTATAAATATTAGTAATCCCATTATAGTCTGAAGCAAATAACATTTCTTTTCCATCCGGAGAAACAACTGCAGAAGTTTCGTCTGAAAGTTTCCAATCCGTTAGTCTGGTAACGTTTTTACTATCAATATTTAACATGTACAAATCAAGATGAGTGTAATCAAGATTAGTCATTGTGTAACCATCTTGCTCGAAATTATTTTTATTATAACCTTTTCTATCAGAAGAAAAAATCACTTTCCTGCTATCAGGCGTCCACGAAGGTTGATAGTCACTAAAAATATCTTGTGTAAGATTATCTAAATGTTTTGTCTTAAAATTATAAACATAAATATCTGACTCTTTCGAGTTGCTGCCGAGAAAAGCAATTTTATTTCCGTCAGGCGACCAACTTACCGATTCAATCCCATCTAATTTAAATGGAAGTGGTTCTTCCTCATCGGTTTCAGTATTAATTACGTAAATTTTATCGTACCCGTCGCTTTTTAATGAGAGCGCAATTCTTTTATTGTCAGGGGCCCAAGTAAGCGAAGGATATAGAACATTCAATTCTTCAAAATCTGCAGACTTGCCGCTTTCAACAACCCTTTTAATCATTTTACCATCGAATGAATTCATTATATAAACATCAAGATAAATATCTCTGTCTGAAATGAATGCAATCTTATCACCCTGAGGAGAAATTGCCGGACTGGTATTGTAAAATCCATTTGTTTTTTTATTGTTGGTTAATCTTTTTGAAAAATCGTCAGGGTCTTGCCGTTGATCAATAGCCGGCCAGTATTGTTTTTTAAGCGCCTTTTTCCATCTATCGTTAAGTTCATCCAACTTAAGACCAAGGGTAGCCTTTAAGCCGGCATTCAAACTTCCTGCGCCCTTAACTCTACTTAAAAGTTCGCCTACCTTTTGTTTACCATAAGTATCGGCAATATATTTAAATAAAGATTGTCCGCCTCTATAAGCAAAATATCCCCCAAGTTGTTTTATGTCCGGTAAATATTCGCTGATGATCGCGTCGCTTAAAAACATATCGGAATTAGTTTCCCATCCCATCGAGAGATATTCGGCCATACCCTCGTGATACCAAATAGGTAATTGTAAAGTTATTCCTTTTGCTATTATATTTTGGATTGTACCGCCGTATAAAAAATCCCGCATTACCGCATGTACTAGCTCATGTCGAATAACATGTCTGAATTTGGAATAAGAGCCTTCAAATGGCAAAACCACTCTATTCTTGAAAGGTTCGGTAAAACCACCGGTCCCTTGACCCAAATAGCCCTGGGTTGTATTGGTTTCTTGAAAGTCGTTGTGAGAATTATAAACAATAATTGTTATTCTGTTATTAATTTGATAATTTAATACATTTTCGTAATCATTTAAAGCATCCTCGGCAATTTTTGCCGCAAACTCTGCAATATCTCTACCTTGTTCGGTAAAATAAATATCAAAGTGCTTTGTTTGAATATATAACCAGCTAAACTCCTTGTATTGAACTTTGTTTTGCCCGAATTGTGCGAAACCAATTGAATTAGCCAATAACACTATTAGAAATATTTTTATGTAATTCATTTAAATTCCCATTGAAATTTTATGCAATAATAAAGAGATTATACATTTTATAAAAGTGTAAAATCTATCTCTCTTTTTTCTTCATCAACCCTTACTAATTTAACATTTATCTTATCACCGAGTCGGAATTTCTTCCCATGCCTTTTGCCTTTCAGCATGTATTTTTTCTCATCAAAGATATAAAAGTCATCGTCAAGATCACGGATGCTTAGCAGTCCTTCAGCTAATGTATCGTTCAATTCAATAAAAAGACCAAAGTTTGTAACCCCTGAAATAACTCCCGGAAATTCTTCTCCCAATTTTGTTTTAAGAAATTCCATCTGTTTTAGTTTTATTGAAAGTCGTTCTGCATTAGTAGCGCTTCTTTCCTGTTCGGAAGAATGCTCACATATATTATCCAGCTCTTTAAACCTGAATGATTTACCCGGAAGTTTGGCAGTATACTTATAAATTAATAAATGTACAATCAAATCGGGAAATCTTCTAATTGGGGAAGTAAAATGTGTGTAGTATTTAAATGCTAAACCAAAGTGTCCGATATTTTTTGTTGAATAAATAGCTTTTGCCATAGAGCGGATAGCAATCTCGTTAACAACAGCTTCTTCAGGTTTCCCCTTAATCTGTTCAAGTAATTTTTGTAATGCTTTTGATTTATTCGCACTTGCCGGATCAAATGAATAACCTAAAGATTTTACAAAGTTTGCGAACTCATCTATTTTTTCTTTCGCAGGCAAATCGTGAACACGGTATACAAACGGAAGTGAGTTTTTATTTCCGGTTCGACTAACATGCTTTGCAATTATTTGATTTGCCAGTAACATGTATTCTTCTACCAAATGATTACTTTCTTTAATCTCTTTGATTTTTATGTTTTTTGTTGCTCCGTTTTTGTCGAGTTCAAATTGAACTTCCGGTGTAATAAAATTTATACTTCCTTTCTTAACACGCTTTGCTCTTAACAGTTTAGCCATGTGATTTAACAAAATCACTTGGGCGCTGAAATCACCTTCCTGTTCATCGATAATTTTTTGAACTTCATCATAAGTAAATCTTCTTTTACTATTGATAACAGATTTTTGTATCCGGTAGTTTATAATTTTTGCCGTAGGTGTCATTTCAACCAGGACGGAAAAGGTTAATCTGTCTTCATTCGGAACCAAAGAACAAACTCCGTTAGATAGTTTTTCCGGAAGCATCGGTATAACTTTCCCAACAATATAAACACTAGTTGAACGTTTTCGCGCTTCATTAAAAAGTTCTGTTCCAGGTTGAACGTAGTGACTTACATCTGCAATGTGTATTCCCACTTGATAATTCCCGTTTCGCAATATTTCTATTGAAATGGCGTCATCAAAATCTTTAGCGGTTTTTGGATCGATAGTAAAAATTATTTTTTTTCGTAAATCAATCCGATTTAATAATTCTTCTTGAGAAACATTTACTTCAATCTTATCGGCTTCATCTAAAACGGCTTGAGGAAATTTATATCTCAAATTAAATTCGCGAGCAATTGAATATATTTCAGCATCGTAAGTACCTGCTCTGCCCAGGACATCTATAACAGTACCTTCGGGATTTAATGAATGAGAGTTCCAAGTGATTTTAGAAACTACAACTTTGTCGCCGCTCTTTGCTCCTTTTAATTTAGAATGAGCAATATAGATGTTCCTATGAATTTTTTTATTGTCCGGAACAACAACATAAAAAGAATTCGATTTCTGCAATTTCCCTGTAATTTCAGAATGTGCTCTTTCAATAATAGTTATAATTTGTCCTTCAATATTCTTCCCCCTTCGTTTTGCAAACAAGGAAATTTCAACAATATCACCATCAAATGCAGTTGCCAGATTTCTTTCGGCAATAAAAACATCCTTCATTTTAGAATTTTGGGGAGTGACAAAGCCGTAATTTTGATCAGCTATGATTGACAGTTTTCCAATAATATTTTTGATCAAACCTTTTTTATTGTTTTTAGACAACTGGTATCTTTTCCCAACTTTTGTTAAAAATCCTTCTTTGTAAAGTTTATAAAGAACGGATTTTAATTCGGAATATTGCTGAGAATTTTTAATACTTAAATTATTAGCAAGGTCTTGAGATTTTATCTTAACACCTTTGTTGTCTTCAAAGAAATTTTTTATACGCTTTTTCATTTAGAACCTAAATTTATATTTGATAGCTAGTTCGCGAATTTTATCTTCTGTTGCCGTCTCAACAACAGGATCTTTTTGTTCAAGTCTAATTAAAAAATTTGGATTAAACAAATATTCAAGTTTAATATTTGCCTTACCAATTTGAAAATACTGAGTATTGCCCCCGAAGCTGTATTTTATATTTTGGATCTTTCCGGAAAATTGTACTTCGCCGGACTTTTTCAATTGAATATTACTAATTACGTCTCCAAATGCAGAATGTACAAAAGATGTTAAAGTTGATCCCAATAATGAATAAGCCGCACTTTCTCCAATGGATGCAAGTTTGCTCTGCTGGGTTTGGTTTAAGTTTTTGTTAAGTGTTAGCTGTCCTAAAAGAATAAAGGAAATAGCATTTGATGCATTGTAGTTTAAGTTTGGGATATTGTTTTGAATATTCTCTCTGCCTACATAAACGGAAAATATATCTTTATTTGCTGATAGATTTTTACCCAATTTAGCAAGGGGACTCTTAATTTTTAGTTTTACAGCAACTTCCTCGGTTTTGCCTGCAGTGTATTCTTCTCCAATATAAGTTGCTACAACATCAAGATATGGATTAGTAATACTGTTCTCAAATCTGATAGAACCTTGAGCATCAAAAGTTTTGAAAAATTCTAATTTTGATCCGCCAAGTAATGTTAATTTTCCCTGAGCACGTGAAATACCATTGGTACTCTCAAATTTTAAGTTTCCTCTTGTTTCAACAATTAATTTTTGGTTAAGTACAGGTGATAAAATAAATTGCAGTTTTGCATCTTTATCAATATTAAAATTTACATCATAATCAAAATTTAAACTACTTAGTTCTTCTGCGTTATTGTTTTTTGTTGATGCTAACAGTTCATTCCTAAATTTTAATTCATTTCTTTGTATGTTAGTTGTATCTGCTATAAAGTTGTATTGAATTTTTCTATCGGATGAACCGGAACTGTTTTGTAATGCGGAATATGTAATATTTGCTCGTTCGATATTAATATTACCGGTTAAATTCGACCTTTTGCTTTGATAAGAATATCTTAACGGACCTTCGGACTTTATAAACAAATCACCATAAAAAAACGGGTTTACTTTTTTAGACTCTTCGCTTAATAAGGCAATACTTCCATTGGCAGAAAGTATGATTTTTTCTAAATTAAAACCTTTCAAATTTATTTTTCCTGTACCAATAAGCCGTCCACCATTTAATGTTGCTTTGTCGTTTTTTATAGTGATGTTATCAATTTTTACCGACTCATTGTCATATAATATGTTGGATGAAAAGTCGTATTTTAATCCTGAAAGATTAGCGATAAAACTACCATCAACAATTTTCATAAAGCCGGCTAAGTTCGGTTTTGAATAAGTCCCGGTTAATTTTACATCGGCTTTAAATAATCCTTTTAGGTTTCGTATATAAGGAATACTGTTTCCCAAAGATGCGAGATTAAAGTTTTTAGAATTTAAGTTTATATTTATTTGTCCGGATTTTGGGAAACGATCTTTGACATTGATAAAGCCTAAATCTATAGGTGCATATCCCGTTAATGTAAGCAAGGGTGCAGAAAAGGTTTTTGCCGAATCGACAAAACTTGTATTTATGTTTAATAATTGATTTGAATATCTTAAATTCGAAATTAGATTGCCGAAAATAGTCTTTCCGTAACCAATATTATCAACGTTAAGTTTTATATCAATTTCAGGTGAGCCGACTGTTCCTGTAATATCGGTGTAAAGATTAAAATCCGCATCAAATTTTTGATCATTCGTTTGGAATAAATATTTACTCAATATTTCACCCGGGAGATGGTTGACTTTAACTTTTATGTCCTGTTCACCGCTATTAAATAAAGTTCCTTCAAGACTTATGCTTGCACTATCTTTTTTTAGTAAAAAATCTTTCAATTTAATAAAATCATCAGTAAATACTACAGATGCCGGCGACTCGGTTTCCCATTCAACCTTATCAAGGTCAGCCCAAAGATAATCAATATTAATAATTTCTTTATCAGCCTGCATTTCTACAGTTCCTTCCAGTTCTGTTTGTAATTGATCGGCAAGAGCTGCGCTGAGGTTGTAAAACAGCTTGCTCTGGTTAAAAATTATATCTGCGTTAATATTTTTAAAATCATTGTTGTAATAAATTCTTTTTCCATTAATTGAAACAGAGCCGAAAAGTTTATCAAAGGAAAGCGTATTATTATCTCTGTTAAAATGAATATCCGTACTTATACCGGAAAGATAAGTAAGGGTTCCATTTTTCTTGCTTAAAAAATAGTCCAAATTTAAATTGGTGGAAATTGCAAAATTATTAGAATCGTTTTCTACTTTGCCGTTTCCGTAACCTTCGATATCCAGTTTATCATTGTCAGTTAAAATTGCTAATAGATCAAGATCTTTAAATTTGAAATTGTAGTTAAACTTTAATTTACTTCTCGCAATTTCAGGAATTATAGGATTCGTCAATATAACTTCATTGGAATCCGATATTAAATTTACAGGATTTAATTCTTGAATTTTCGTTTTGATAATATTACTTATTGTGCCGTTTTCATAAGTCAAAAGATTAATTGCTTTCGATAAAGAAAAATTACCGGAAATATTAAAATCAATAAGATCTGAAAGCAAGTTTATTTCTCTTAAGTTTTTATTTTCTCTTAATTGCAGTTTAACATCGGTGTTATCAATAAAGTGACCCGAGTAAGTTGAGGAATCAAGCTTTACTGTAAAGTCAGCATTCATGGAATCAATATCTAATGATTTACCGACAGCGTTAAATGTAAAATTTAAATTCGAATTATCTGTAGAATCATGTGTAAAAGAAGCTACGTTCAAATTAGTTGAACTTCCATATAAATTATAAATAGGATTTTTTTTGTTCATTAAATCCAAGCTGCCATTTATTTTTGTACTTGAGTTGTTCACAATACCTGCAAAAGCCAATTTGAATTTTTTAGCCTGCGCAGTTGTATTAAAACTAAGGGAATCTATAAAATAATCGTTATAATACGAATCATTTAAATTAAGTCTAATTTTCGCATCCATTTTAACCGGATTAAAACTCTGTCCCACAATCGATCCTTTCCCGGTAAGTTTTGTTTTATTCCCAACAATAGGGAAAAGGTTTAATTTATCGGTAGAAAAATTAACATCGTAGCCTGGTTCTTTGCTTTGCAGGTCTAAGTAAGTTTCTAAATTTAAAGTCCCTTCGTTAATATTGGTTGTTAAAATAGAATGAAACCTTGTCGGTTCACCCTTAAATAACAAACTAATATTTTTTAGTGTAAGTCCATTATAGTGCGGGATAGGAACTGTGGGCAGCAATTTTACAACATCTTGTTCATTAATAATGGAATTTTGGAAATTTAAATCAAAAAATAATCTTTTAGGTGTATTGAGGTTTTTAATTGTTCCGCTTAATTCAAAATGTGTATTTAAAAAGTCTAAAGTGGATTTAGTAATAGTAAAATTTCCAAACTTGCCCTTAGCCCTTAAATTAAGTGATGGTTTTCCCTTTAATATTTTTGTACCATTAATAAACGAAGATAAATCATCGAAGTAAAAACTTTTAGCATGAAGGCTGATTTGAAGCGGGTATAATGAAAATTCTTTTAATTTTGCGTTGCCAAATAAATTTAAACTATCTAACTGTGCGTCTAATACAATATTTGTACTATCCGTAACAAGTTTAAAATTAGTTATCCTTGCAAATTTACTTGTAATAATTATTTTACCTGAAAGTTTTTTTAGTTTGAAAATCTTAAAATTCGGGTAACCGGATAAATTCCCAAGATTCAATGTGATAAAATGCTTTTTAAGATTAGCTTTAAATTCTGCATTTAAGTATACATTATCAACTCTAAAATCGTCTAAATTTACTCTATCGTATAATTTTGTCGATTTAATATTGTTCCACGATTGTTTTACAAAATTTATATTCTTTAATGATAAATCGTTTACTTGAATGCTGAAAGGAAACGGAGAAGATGTATCTGCTTTTTTAGTGGAATCTTTTTCTTGATCCGAATTTAACAACGATTCATAATTCCAGCTTCCGTCTTTTTTTTGTAGAAGTGAGATATAAGTGTCTTCGATCTCAAATTTTCTAATGTAAATTTTCCTTAATAATAAATGCAATGGACTAATTTTTATCTCAATTAACTTGGCTTTTAATAGTGTGTCGGCGCCAATACCAAGAGATGTATTTCGAAGATAAACTGAAGTTAGTAAAGAACCGTCAACTTTTTCAATGTTCAGAGTTCCGTTAATTGTGCTATTTACTTCGGAAGTAATTTTATCCCGTAAATAATCTCGGAATGTTTGGGTTTGCGAAAAGCCGAAAAAGACAAGAAGTAAGAAAATTAAAACTGCAAACAGCGCAATTATTCCATTAAGAAATTTTCTAAATGGAGATCTTTTAAACTTTGTTTTTTCCTTTTCCAACTTAACTACTATATAGTTCTATGATTTTTTTTATAATCTTTGAAGTAGATTGATTGTTTGTAAAATCAATCGTTTTTACCTCTCCGCCGTTTGCCTCTACAATATCTCTTCCAACAATGTTTTCAATATTCCAGTCCGAACCTTTAACAAGAAAATCGGGAATAATCTCATGAATTAATTCATAAGGAGTATCTTCATCAAAAATTGTTACAAAGTCAACCGGTTTAAGATTGCTAACAATAAAAGATCGTTCTTCTTCGGTAATGATTGGTCTTTTATTACCTTTTATCCGTTTCATAGAACTGTCGCTGTTTATCCCTACAACTAAAATATCTCCGAATGATTTAGCCTTAACTAAATAATTAACATGTCCGGCATGTAGAATATCAAAACATCCGTTAGTAAAAACGACTTTCTTTCCACTTTTTTTTAGTCCCTTGCGAACCCTTACTAATTCTTCTTTTTCGAGAATACTATTATTCATACAATTTTATTATTAAGAGTGTTAAATAATTTATCTATATCAATAGGTACAATGCCAACTTCTTCGCAGACTAAACCGCCTGCATAGTTTGCAAAATAGGCGGCTTCATAAATATCCGTTCCGGCTGCTAATGCCATTGTTAGTGTAGAAATCACAGTATCACCGGCGCCGGAAACATCGGAAACTTTGCGTGCCTTTGTTGGGATACGCTTGACCTCTTTATCATTTTCAAACAAAGCAATCCCACGTTTACCTAAAGTTAATAGTATATATTTACTTTTCAAGTTATTTAATAATCTCTTTCCAGCAAGTTCAATATCTTTATCTGAATCGATTCTAATTCCAAATATATTTTCAGCTTCGTTTTTATTCGGTTTAAAAACCGTAACGTTTTCAAATTCAAGAAAATTATTGAATTTCGGATCAACTGTAATAATTTTATTATGCTGATTAGCTAAATTAATAACGTTTCTAATTAAAGATTTAGTTAAAACTCCTTTATTATAATCTTGAAGAATTATTGCATCGGTTTCTTCAATATGTTCTTTTACTTTATTAAAAATCGTTTCTTCAATATCACTGTTTATATATTTTTTGCTCTCTCTATCGATGCGCACAACATGTTGTTGGTCAGCTATTACTCTTGTTTTTATAGTTGTCGGTCTATCGGGATCGGTAATAATTCCATCTTGTGAAATTCCTAAGTCTTTAAATAGTTTTTTGAAATCTTCGGCTCCCGGATCATTGCCAACTACACCAATAGGGAGGGGATTGCCATTAAGCTTAAGAATATTTAATGCAACGTTCGCTGCGCCGCCAAATCTTAAAAATTCATTATTTAGTTCTACAATTGGAACGGGTGCTTCCGGTGATATCCTTTTAACTTTTCCCCAGTAATAACCATCAAGCATCATATCGCCAACAATCATTATATTTTTACCGGAGAAATTATTTTTTATCTCGGTTAATCTTTCTTGTGATATTTTTAACATTATTATTCCATATTTAAATCTTTAAAATTTGGGATTAATTTATTTGTAAGATTAATTTTGAATGTTCCTTCATTTGTCCCTAACCAAATATTTGTCCCATCAAAAAATATTTTATAAACATTGTTTGGTATTCGTTCATCGTTAACCGGCTTTACAGATAGCAAAACTTTGTTCAAAAGTGATAATCCTAAACCTTCGGCTTCCTTTTTTTGAGGATTGAAATGATAAACCGAAGCCCAGAGATAGTTGCCTGTTTGAGCCAATGAAAATATTCCATTTCCCTGGAAGCCATCAGACTTGTCGAATTTAATCCATTCGTCTTGTCTGTTGAATCTGAACAAACCTCCAACGTTGAAATTAGGATTTTGAGGTGTAATGAATTCATCGGTCCCGAACCATATATATTCCTTTTCCGGGAGTAAGGAAGAAACAGAAACCTCATCACCTTCTCCGTTAAAATAATTCAAAGAATTGTCGTAATACTTTTTTGTTGAATCTATGCGAAAAACATTTCGCTTATAAATTTTATGTACGCCAGCTTCTGTTCCAATCCAAAGTAGACTATCGCCATCGACTGCTATACTTTTAATAGTATTTGATTTATCATTCCCATTTACTGTTAAATCAAAATCTGTAAATCTGCGTGTGGCTAGATTATACCTTGTTAAATACTGAAATCTTCCAATCCAAACTGAATTAGAAAATTTATCAAAGCTAATACTTCTAATCCAATTTCCTAATTGACCTCCTTTACCGAATTTTCTTCTTATCCATCTGCGTCTTTTTTTATTGTAAATGTAAAGACCATCGGTCGAACCTGCCCATACATAATCTTTATTAGCTGTAATGCAATAGAAAAAGTCTAATTTTAATTTTTTATTATTTGTAGAATAATTATACCACTGACTTTTTGATATTGAATATTGATAAATTCCTTTGCCATTTGTAGCAAACCAAATATTTTCACCATCACTGCTTATATCAAATACAGTTACGCCGTCAAGATATTGCTGAATATCATAGGTTACACTTTGCGGATACAGATTTGCTGCAAACAAAATAAAAAGACCTAATATAGAAAATACTTTTTTCATGTAATTGTTTTTTGATCAACTTTCATAATTAGTTTGTTAAAAATAAAAATAATTGAGTAATATAATTTAGAAAGAGAAATAATCTGTATAAAAACAAATTGAGAAAAATTATGGGTAAGAATGTTTTACGGTTTCCATATCGTGAAAATCGTTCATCCATATTTTTTTAAATCCCAAAACTAGTGAGCTTATTAGTGCTTTTATATCAATAGTATAATTAAGTATTGTTTCCAGCTCTATTGTTTTATCTTTTATTTCTGTTTTTAATTGTTCTAAATTACTCGGTTCTTGGTTTAAGTAATCAATTAATTTTGAATGAGATTTTCCTATTAAAATAGAACCATGTTGTAATATACTTTTGTCAAATTTTCTTTGAGCACTGCCTATCAGTTTTTTACCGTCATGCTTTACCTCATGTTTTGCAGTACTTGTAAAACAAACAATTCCAGACGGACTTTTGTAATGTGATTTGAAATCCGGTTGAATTTCTTCTAATTCCAGTTTATTCAGCATAGGATCAAACAATTGTAATCCTTTTACCAGGGAAAGGGAAATTTTGTTGTAAATTTCTCCGCTGGTTAAGTAAATATCGTTAGGTAATACAACAGAGTATGTTAATTCTTCAGAATGTAAAATTGCTTTTCCGCCGGTTGGTCTTTGTACTACATCCATACCGTCACTTTTGATCTTTGTTAAATTAAGATCATCAAAACTTTGGTGTGCGCCAATTGAAATGCAAGCAGGCTTCCATTGATAAAAACGCAGATAAGCTTCATTCTCGGAACATCTGTCGGCAAGTATTTGATCGTACTCCATATTGAATTTCCCGGAATTAGAGTTGGTATTCAATATGTGCCACTTCATCCTTTAATTATTCCTCTGTTACTATTTTGAATAAAATCTACGATATTTTTTATATGAATGTTATTCGTAAATTTTTCTTGTAGAATTTTAATTGCATCCGAATAATTAATATTAGGGTTATATAATATACTGTATGCTTCTTTGATCGTAAAAATATCTTGGTTAGAAAATCCTCGTCTTCTTAATCCAATTGAGTTTAACCCATTGTATCTTAAAGGTTCATGAGCAGCAAGAATAAAGGGTGGGACGTCGGAAACAACTCTAAATCCACCGGCAATCATTGCGTGGATACCGATTTTAGAAAATTGATGTACAGGTGTTCCTCCACCTATAATTACCCAATCACCAATTTCCGCATGTCCGCCTAATTGTACTAAATTTGCCAGTATACAATTATTTCCAACAACGCAATCATGTGCAATGTGAGAATATGCCATTAGCAAACAATCATTACCAACTTTTGTAACTCCTGTAGCTTTAGTGCCTCTGTGCAAAGTTACGCTTTCTCTTATAATGGTATTATTCCCAATGACTAAAAGAGATTTCTCTCCTCCAAATTTTAGGTCCTGCGGAATATTGGAAACAGAAGAAGATTGAAAAATTTTAACATTTTTACCTATTCTTGCTCCATCATAAATAACAACATGAGGTCCAATACTACAATTATCATCTATTTCCACATCATCATATATAACAGAGTATGGACCAATCTCTAAATTCTGTCCTAATTTTGCTTTTGAACTTACAATTGCCGTTGGATGTATATTGTTCATTGTACGTTTTATTCTGCTTTGTTTTCACGGTCAACTACAGCAGCCATTAACTCAGCTTCTGCAACAATATTATTGTCAACATATGTCTTAGCCTTAATAACAACTACTTTGCTTCTACGGCTTACCAGTTCAGCTTCTATAACAAGCTGATCACCAGGTACAACAGGTTTCCTAAACTTTGCATTCTTTATTCCCATAAAGAAAACCAATTTATTTGTTGGATCAATGTAGCTGTTAAGCATTAAAATGCCGCCGGTTTGGGCCATTGCTTCAACAATAAGAACACCCGGCATAATGGGCTGACCGGGGAAGTGCCCTTGGAAAAAAGGTTCGTTAACGGTTACTGATTTAATTCCCACAACCTTTTTATCCAATTCAAGATGAACGATTTTATCAACAAGTAAAAAAGGATAACGGTGTGGAAGAATTTTTTGAATAGCATTAATATCTAAAACAACACCTTGCTTTTTTACGTATTGGTATTTTTTTACGAGTTTTTTCTGCTGATATAACTTTCTTATTTTCTTTGCAAATTCTACGTTTGCTTTGTGTCCTGGCCGTGCTGCAAGCAGCTGTGCTTTTAGCGGAGCTCCTATCAAGGCAAGATCACCAATCATATCTAAAAGCTTATGCCTCACCGGTTCGTTCTTAAATCTTAAAGATTTTTCATTTAAGATTCTATTTTGACCAATTGTAATATCTTCTCCGATACCTAATTTGCTTTTAAGTTTGGTTAGTTCCTCTCCTGACATATCATGGTCAACTATTACAACAGCGTTATCAAGATTTCCACCTTTTATTAAGCCGGCATCAACCAATGATTCAACTTCACTTAGGAAGCAAAATGTTCTGGCAGGAGCAAACTCTTTTACAAATTCCTTTTCAAGATCAAAAAGACCTGTATGCTGGCTTCCTAAAGCAGGATTCTGATAATCAACCATTACGGTAATTCTGTAACCATCTAACGGTAATGCAACAATATCGACCTGTTCCTCATCGTTGTGGTACATTACGGTTTCATCAATTATTAAATAATCACGCGGTTCTTTTTGTGTTTCAATTCCAGTCTTTTGAATTATTTCAACGTAAGGCATTGCACTTCCGTCACCAACAGGAGGTTCCATACCATTAAGTTCAATAATTAAATTATCTATTTGCAATCCGTAAAGTGCTGCCAAAACATGTTCAACAGTATGAACTTTTGTATCACCAATTCCTAAGGTTGTTCCTCTTGAAATATCTACAACATATTCTGCTACTGCAGGAATTTCTGGACTTCCGCCAATATCGCTTCTAATAAATTTTATTCCGGTATTAACCGGTGCAGGTTTAAAAGTCATGGTGCAATAGGTGCCCGTATGTAATCCTGAGCCTGAAATTGAAGCGGGCTCTTTAATAGTTCTTTGAAGTTCGAACATTACTTTATATCCTCTGCTTTTTGATTATTGATTATATTTTTTAATTCTTGAATTTGTGTTTCAAGTCTTTTAATACGCTCACTATAGGAAGGTAAGTTTCTTATATGAGATTCTAACCGGAGAGTAGTTCTAAGTTCTTTGGCAGGATATCCGAAATATTTTCCTGGTTTTGTTAAAGATTTAGAAACACCGGATTGCGCGCCGACTATTACTCCGTCTACTAATTCGATATGACCAACAGTACCAACTTGTCCTGCTAAAATACAGTTTTTACCAATCTTTGTACTACCGGAAACACCGGATTGTGCACTAATAACAGTATTGTCGCCAATTTTTACATTATGTGCAATTTGAACTAAATTATCTAATTTCACTCCTTTGCCAATAACAGTAGAACCAATTGCTGCTCGGTCAATAGATACGTTGGATCCGATCTCTACATCATCTTCTAAAACAACATTTCCGATTTGCGGGATTTTATGATAAACTCCGTTTTTATCCGGTGAGTATCCAAATCCATCTGACCCAATAACCGAGCCGGCATGAATTATTACTCTATTCCCAATTACACAATTCTCTCTAATTGTCACGTTCGGAAAAATAAGTGTATCTGAACCGACTTTTATATTCTCCATTAACACAGTATTATGGAAAATAGTAGTATTATCTTCAATAATGCAATTTGCAGAAATAACTACATTTTTCCCTAAAGAAATGTTTCTGCCTAGTTTTGCAGAAGACTCTACTGACGCAGTAGGATCAATTCCATTTAGTACAAATTTAGGTTTTAGATAAGTATTTATAATAATTTGGAATGCATTTTCGGGGCTGTCAACTTCAATATAAGTCAGATCATTACGGTTTGGTTTATTCTGATTATGTTTAACAAAAACAGCTGTAGCATTTGTTGAGGTTAAGTATTTAGCATAATTTTGTAAATAGAGAAAAGTTAAATCACCTTTAACTGCTTCATCTATTCTTGCAACATTGGATATCTCTGCGCTGCTATCGCCAATTATTTTCCCTTCTACTATTTCGGCAATTTCTTTTACGGTTAGTTTCATATTTTATTTTAGTTTTTCCAGAACTAATGATGTAATATCGTATTTATCCTTGGCATATAAGAACATGAGATCACCGCTTTTATCAAAAACAAAGTCAAGGTCTTTTTCTTTCGCAACCTCTTCAATAGCATTGAATATCATATTTTGAATAGGTTTCATCAACTCTTCTTGCTTTTGAAAAAGTTCTCCGTTAACGCCAAATTTTTTCTGCCTAAAATCGGAAATCTCTTTTTCCTTAGCTTTTAATTGTTTTTCGGTTTCTTTTCTTTTTTGGTTACTCATTATTAGTTTTTGATTTTCAAATTCTCTAGTGCTGTTCTTTAGGGTACTTTCCATTTTAGAAAGTTCTTCCTGCCAGTCTTGAATAATCCTGTCAATTTTTTTCTGAGCATCCTTTGCATCAGGCAATTGAGAGATTATAGCATCAGAATCTACATAACCAAGCTTTAATTGAGCATAGTTATTACCATAAAATGAAAGTAATAATATAAAACCGAATAAATACTTTTTCATTTTCACATCATTATTTATGAAGAAAACAATTGTTTAATTAAATATACAATTTTAAAAATGTTTTTGAGAAAAATATGCGGAAAAGTTTTTACCCTTTTTAACATAAAAAACCTTCGAAGGATTTAATTCTCCGAAGGTTTTAAACTAGTTAAAATATAAGTTGTGACTAATGTTACTTTCCTCTTTTCAATTTGTCAAGTACAGCATTGGTTAAGTCAAATTCCGGATCTGCATACAAAACAACTACACCACCGGCTTTATCAAAAATATAATTCATCCCTTCTTTTTTTCGAACAACATCAATAGCTTTCATAATTTTGTCTTTAATTGGCTGCATTAATTCAGTCTGCTTAGCGAAAAACTCACCTTTAGGTTGACCAAATTTCTTTTGTCTGAAATCCTGGATTTGTTGTTCCTTCATTACTAAATTTTGCTGAACCTCTTTTTGTTTATCAGGCGTCATATTAGCTAATTGCTTTTGTGCAGTTTGATATGCTTGTTGTAATTCTTTTGTCATACTATCAATTTTCTTTGACCATTTTTGAGTTAATGCGTCCAAATCACTTTGAGCCTTAATTGCAGGCGGATATTGTTGCAGAATAATTTGAGAATCAACCCAACCGATTTTAAGACTATTATTTTGTGCAACTAAATTAACAGTTACAAAACTTAGTAATATAAAAATTAGTGCTTTCAATGTTACCTCTTTGTTTGTGATTAAAAACCTCTTCCGAATTGAAAATGAAATACCCATTGCGGATCTTTACCGTCAACACTTTTTCGATCAAAACCATAGCCATAGTCGAAACCAATAAGTCCAATGGGATTTATTAGAATTCTGGCGCCAACGCCAACAGATCTTTTTAGATCGAGTAAATTAGCGCTTTTTAAATCTAAATAATTATTACCTGCCTCAGCAAAAGCCAGTACGTAAAGCGGCATTGGTTCAAGAGTAAGAGCAGCTCTAATTTCAGCCGTATACTTTGTCATCACCCTGCCGCCAACAATTTGATTTGTTCCGTTAATAAATTGTTTTGGTCCAACGGATCTATCTTCATAACCTCTTAAAGGTGTTGTGGCAATTACTAAACCGTTTCCGCCCATAAAGAAAAATTCAAATGGTTGAATTGCAGTACCGTTAACAATTTCGTGAATATATCCCAGATCTATTCCGGCATAAAATGTAATTCTATTGGAATTAAAAATTCTTCTGTACCAATCTGTTTTAAATTGAACTTTATAGTAATCAACATCACCCGGAAGTATTGGTCCGCCGGAAAGTTCGGCGTTCAATGAAATTTTTGATCCGATTGACGGGAAAATCGGATTATCAATATCATCTCTGCTTAGGGTTGCTCCTAAAGTATACTGCCTTGTTATTCCTTCTCTGTAAAAATTAGCGCCGTTGATTACGTCATTATATTGAAATTTAAGTGACCCTTGCAAATAAAATCTATCATCAGGCCAAGTAAGTCTTCTGCCTACTCTTCCGGTTATTCCACTTTGACGAAGATCGTAAATATATCTTTGACGAGTATCAAATGCATTAAACCCTAATAAAGTTGGTGTATCTAAAAACCATGGTTCGGTAAAGCCTAAATTAAAGGTACGATAAAAATTTCCGACACCGAATTGCCAGTTAAAATCCAATCTTTGTCCACCGCCCATTTGGAAAGGTTTTGCAAGATAGAAGTTTGACAGCGTTACTCCAACGGAACCGCTGAATCCGAATGCTCCGCTATAACCCACAGACGCATTTAAGTAATCACTGGATTTTTCTGATACATTATAAATAAGATTTACCGTGCTATCGTTTGCCGGTCTATAATCAACTCCTTTTTTATAGAGCTGTTCAACGTTAAAATATTTTAAATTGGCTAATTGTTGAATACTTCTAAAAATATTGCTTCTTCTAAAATAATCTCCGGGTATTGTAAAAAGTTCTCTTCGTATTACTTTATCCATGGTTCTGTCATTACCTGTAATTTCTACATCACCAATCTTAAATCTGTTTCCCTCTGTTATTTTTATGTGTATATCAACTGAATCGGGGTCTACTTTTATTTCGCTTACTTCTTGATTATAACGTAAGTAACCGCTGTTCATAAAAAGAGATGATACGTCATTTTGACTTTCGTTACCATAGAGATTCTGATTAAATCTTTCATAATCATAAATATCGCCTTTATGAAAGTCCAGCGTTGCGTTCAGTATTTTATCGTTATAAATTGTATTGCCTTCCCATGTTATATTTCTAATTTTATACTGTGGTCCTTCATAAACACTTATTAAAATATCAACATAATTTTTATCTTTTGAAAAAATTAAAGTATCTCCTAATACCTCAAAATCTCGGTAACCGTTTTTCTTATAAAAAGTGGTTAATAAATCTTCGTCTTTTTTGAAGTCCTCTTTATTAAAAGTAGCGCTGCTCCAAAATCTCCACCATCTGTCTTCTTTAGTGTCGTCAAATTCAGATTTTAAGTCGTCGTCACTAAATGCTTTGTTACCAACAAATTCAATTTTTTTAACTGTTATTTTATCGCCTTCGGTAATATTAAACAACAGAAGAACACGGTCTTTGATTTTTCTAATAATGTTTGAATTTAATTTGGGGTCATAATCGTATTCGGTAGCATATTCTTGTGAAAGATCTTTTTCATTGTGCCATGTTACGGTAATACTATTGTCGGAGGTATCAGCTTTGGAAAATGTATAGGTGTCAGTTATTATTTTTGCGTTTAAATAACCATCTTTTTGATAAAGCTGCTGAATTTTTACTTCAGCAGTTTTTATATCCTGAGGTTTAAGTGTTTGTCCTCGTACGATTGAAATTTCTTTTGTTATATCGTCTTCATCTAATTCATCATTGCCGCTTATTTCAATTTTTTCTATTCGTGGTAATTCCTTGACTTTAATTAGAAGAAAAACACCGCTATTAATTTTTTTATCAATTAAAATTTCAATATCGCTAAATATTCCCAATGCCCAAAGTCTATCAATAGCATTTTTTGTTGCATCTCCGGGAACTTCAATTTCGTTACCTTCTTTTAAGCCACTATTAGCAATAATGGTAATTGGGTCGGCAGTTTTATTTCCTTCAACCGAAATACCTAATATTTTATAATTTACCTTTTTAAATTGTGCAAAATTATAACTTGAAAAAAGGAGAATTATTAAAAGGCTATATTTAAACCATCTCTTTCGAAAGGTCGTTAACATTATTTGTTTGTTTAAGATTGTTAGATAATTGTTCACTGATAAGTCCAAATCTTCGTTCCCTTGATTGATAATTTTCAATTGCTTCTACAAGGTGTTTACATTTAAATTGCGGCCAAAGTACATTGCTCACATAAAGTTCGGAATATGCGAGTTGCCATATCAAAAAATTACTTATTCTATATTCTCCACCACTCCTAATCATTAAATCAGGATCCGGCATATCTGCTGTGTCTAAAGATTTTGAGATTAAAGTTTCATCAATATCAGATAAAGTAATTTCATTATTTTTGTATAATTGAGCAATTTTTTTTACAGCTTGCGTAATTTCCCACCGCCCACTATAACTAACCGCTAAATTAAGAACAAGTTTAGTATTATTTTTTGTCTTTTCAACTGCTTGCTCCAATTCATTCAGTACTATTTGGGGTAAAAGGTTTTTATCGCCGATTGTATTAATTCTTACACCGTTAGCATGTAATTCATTAGTTTCATTCTGCAAAGATCTAACCATTAAGCGCATTAAAGTAGTAATTTCTTTCTGAGGCCTTTTCCAATTTTCCGTACTAAATGTATAAAGTGTTAAGTATTTAATATCTAATTTTATACATGATTCCACCATTATTCGTACGGTCTCAACACCCTTTCTATGACCCGCTGCTCTTGGTAAACCTTTTTTTAATGCCCATCTTCCATTCCCATCCATAATAATGGCGATATGTTCAGGAATGTTTCCGTTTAATCTCAACCCATCTAATAATTCAATATCCTTTGGGGATAATTTTTTAGCCAAAACTTTGCTCTTAGTTTAAAAATATTTAAACAACCAAAATAACCGACGGTATAGTAAATGTCAAGGTTGTAAAGCAGTATGAAAAATATGACATTTTCAAATAGAACGTTTTTTATACAACCAAAATCATAAAATGTTCTAATAAAAAAGAGTCAATAATTATATTCTTAGTTATGGAAGGATTATAAATTTGTATTTACTCATTGCAAAAACATTACTAAGGCCAGGTACCCTTACGTAAAATTTAGGGAAATTGTTTTATGGATAATTAATACATTATCGAGAGTAAAATCCTTTTCTGATATTTCTTTTAGTCCTTTCTTTTTTAAGAGAGGATTCAGGTGAGTTTAGTAAAAAAACAAAATCAGAAAAGTATTTCGGCCATTTAAATTATTTTTTTGTTGAATTATCGAGCTATGTATATTAAAGACTTATCTAGAAAATTAGTTCAAAAAAATTTGAACTAATTAAATTGTTTCTCGGGTAATTTAATAAGTCTAATATTTTTATTCGCTTCTTCGGATAAATTAGAAACAATAAGTTTTGCTTTGTCATACAGGAAAAGGGGAACACCAACAAATAATGTAACTTTCCTATGAGAATATTTTGTTTCCCGTGTAGCAAGAAATTCTAATTTCGAATAAACTTTGGGATCATCAAGCTCTTCTTCTTTTAAGATAATGCCAATTGCGTACTTCTTTTTCTGTTTACCTATTGCATCAACTTGGTATTTCCCAATTGCAGATGGTTCCGGAAGGTAAGTGCCAAATTTTCTAGATAATGTCATGTAACCATACTTCCAAAAATTTTGAATTAAACCATCAACTCTATTCTCATACCTTATTTTGTCCATTTTTCCCTCGTTTATTTAATTATAAATAGGGAGGATAGGAATAATTGGTGAAAATTTTTTGTTATTAAGAACTTTAATATTGAAAATCTTTCCGTATTCAAACATGCGAATTTCATTGGTATTATTTACACGTCCGTAAATAACTTTATTACCTCCGGAAGAGATTGAGAGGTAATAAGGTTCTATTATGATAGATTCAAGATTGTATAAAAATCTTATTTTTGTTCTTTGTGAAATTGCGCTATTAAATAAATCTGTTTTCATTTTATTTCTAATCAATTATAATTTCTATAAACACCGATAATTTTACCGATTATTGAAAAGTCTTGTTTGTTTGTCATATCTAAAACCGGATAATTTTTATTAGCCGGTACCAAGTATGTTTTACCCTTTTTATTTTCATAAGTTTTAAGAGTGGATTCATCTCCGATTAATGCAACAACTATGTCTCCATTTTTTGCATTCTTTTGGGAACTGACCAAAACTAAGTCTCCATCCAAAATACCTGCGTCTGTCATACTGTCGCCACTAGTTTTAAGTGCAAAAATACTGTTCTTACTTTTTATTAGACTTGCATCAATTGTAAAAGTTCCTTCAATGTTCTCTTCGGCAAGTACCGGATAACCTGCGGCGACTCTACCAATAATAGGAACAGTAATTGAGGAATTTGATTCTGGATTCACATTATTATTGTTTTTAACCAATGATATAGAACGGGATGAATTACTTTCTATTTTTAAATAGCCCTTTTTAACTAATGCATCAATGTGCCTTTTTACTCCGAAAGTACTGGCAATGTTAAATTCTTTACCAATTTGTCTGTAAGTAGGAGGATAATGATTTTCTTCAACAAACAATTGAATAAAATCTAAAATATGTAATTGTCTATCTGTAAGCTTTGGTCTCATAGTAGTGCCATTTTGTTCACTAAAATATAGTAAACTTTTGTACACGTGTCAAGGGAAAAATATTTATTGTAATATTTTCCCCTTTTAGTAGATGAAGAAAGTTCTAAATTAAAAGGGAGTGATACAAAAAAGTGCAAGAAAAAAAGGCTGCATAAAAATTGCAGCCCTTTCTCATTCCGAAAGAATTAAATATGAGTTATCCAATTATATTTGTCTTCCTTTTTCCCATATTGGATATCTGTTATTTCTTTATAAAGCTTGGTACCTAATTCACCTGCATGATCATCGCTAAATTTAATAACTTTATCATGATATTTTAATTTGCTTAAGGATGAAATAACCGCCGCTGTACCGGTTCCAAATATTTCAACTAAATTGTCTTTGCTGTAGGAATCAAAGACTTCTTGGAGCGGAATTCTTCTTTCCTTTACATTATAATTCCAGTCTTTTAAAATTTGCAGAACGGACATTCTGGTTATTCCCGGTAAAATACTACCAGTTAATGGCGGGGTGCAGACTTCATCTTTAAATTGTACAAAAATATTCATTGTTCCAACTTCTTCAATATATTTCTGTTCAATTGCATCCAACCATAGAACTTGGGTAAATCCTTCTTTTATTGCTTCCCGTTGAGCTGCTAAGCTCGCAGCGTAATTGCCCGGTGTTTTGCATTCTCCAACACCTTTTCTTACTGCTCTAACAAAGTGATCGGTTGCTAAAATCGGTACCGGCTTAAAACCTTCGGGATAATATGGACCAACCGGGCTAAGCATGATGATCAATTTAAATGTATTTGATGGTCTTACACCAAGAATTGGATCGGTTGCAAAAATTAGGGGACGAATATATAATGCATATCCCTCTTTTGTTGGTATCCAATCTTTTTCAACATTTAGCAATTCAATTAATGCTTCCATCAGAAAATCTATATCAACCTGAGGGATACACATCCTATCGGAAGAACGGTTAAGTCGTTCAAAATGTTTTCTAGGTCTGAAAAGTGCTATTTTACCATCAATTTGTTTATAAGCTTTCATCCCCTCAAAAACAGCTTGGGCATAATGTAAAGCCATGGTAGCAGGACTAAGTTTTAAGTCGTCAAATTTTTTAATTGTAGGACTATGCCATCCACCTAAAGCTTCGTCATAATCCATCACGAACATATGTTCAGTAAAATTTCTACCGAAAATTAAATTTTCTGGTAATTTCACATCTGAGTTTTGCTCTACATCTTGATAAATAATAGTGTCCATTACTTCCCCTTTTTTTTTCAGTTGTTGATGGCATTTAGTCTCGTAAACATTTTAAAACAAAAATGCCCGGGATAAAATAATACCGGGCACCATTTAAAAATGATTTTCAATAATGATTATCAGCAAATTTGCTTTAATAATATTTACGAGGTTTAATGCCATGCTCAAAAATTTTCTAATTATTTATAAAGTTCTTTGTCTTAAAATAATAAAAAAAAAATGATTTTATCAACAAAAAAAGTCATGTGTATCTTTTTTTACTGTAGAATCTAAGAAATGTTCCGTCAAAAATATATTAATACTTTTTCTTATTTTAATACACATTATTTAATTTTTATTGTATATTTTGTTGTTTTATATAATGCAACATGCTTAATGTTAATATTCTTCTCTAAATCTTGCTTGTAAATAAAGAATGATAAAGAACTTAGTTCAGCAAATAGGAAATAAAACATTAGAATTTTTTCAAGCATGTGGTCAACTTTCGAGACTTTTTGCAAATATTTTAGCATTTTCACCTAAAATTTTTCGCAATAGAAGATTATTGTTCAATCAAATGGAACATATAGGGGTAAATTCATTACCGTTAGTGATTATTATTGCAGTTTTTACCGGAGCGGTTGCAGCGTGGCAGGCAGCATATCAGCTTAAAGGTTTGGCTCCTTTGTCATTTTTAGGAACAGCCACAAGCCGAGCTATCATTACAGAACTTGGACCGGTCCTTACCGGAATTATTATTGCGGGAAGAGTAGGTGCTTCTATTGCTGCTGAAATAGGATCGATGAAAGTTACAGAACAAATAGATGCTTTAGAAACCATGGGGATTAGTCCTGTAAGATTTTTGGCTATGCCAAGGTTTTATGCTTCAATTGTTATGATGCCTATTCTTATTGTTTTTGCCGATGTAATTGCGGTTTTGGGTGCTTTTATTGTATCTAATTATTTTCTTGGCATATCTTTTGATGTTTATTTCCTATCTGTCAAGCGTTTCTTTTTAATGAGTGACTTAATATTCGGAATGATCAAAGGTATGTTTTTTGGCGGAGTTACTGCTTTACTTGGTTGTCAAATAGGTTTTAACACAGAAGGTGGTGCGGAAGGGGTTGGACTTTCAACAATTAAATCTTTTGTACTTACTTCTGCAAGTATTTTGTTTTTGGATTATTTATTGTGGTCACTTATTTTTTAATTTTTAAAATTATTATGTTTTTATTCGAACATTAATTATCTAATAAAAAATATTTTTATTTAAATTGAATTATGACAAAAAAATTTTTTGATTTTCTTATTGCTTCCTTTTTATTGGTGATTTTATCGCCTCTGATTTTAGTTTTTAGTTTGATTTTACTAATTGAACTGAAACAATTCCCGATTTTTGTTCAGGAACGAGGTCTTACGCTCAATAAGTTCAGATTCAAAATTATTAAACTGAGAACCATTAAAAGCCACCATGCCAATCAATTAAATAAAAATGATAATAATGATATTTTCTTAAAACCGTTTTTAGCGGAGAAAATAACACCATTTGCAAAATGGCTGCGTAAAACCGGATTAGATGAATTGCCGCAATTCATAAATGTGATTTTTGGACAAATGAGCTTAATTGGGCCCAGACCACTGATGATGCAAGATTTAAGACTATTAAAAAATAATTACCCTGAATTTTATAAAGAGAGAAAAAAACTTAATTTAAAACCTGGTATTTCAGGACTTTGGCAACTTTTTGGAAATAGAGATCAAGGAGTTTCAAATCTGATTTATTTGGATTACCTTTACCAAAAGTATTCCTCAGTTAAATTAGACACAATGCTGCTTTTACATACTATCCCGGTTATTACTTCAGCTAAAAACTCCGATGCAATTTTCCATTTTTCAAAATATAATATAGTAAAGCAAACAGAGAAATATAATTTTGCCACGCAGCTTAATGCAAAGTTAAATTTACCGGTTGATGTTGTTGACTTGATTTTAGAAACTGCTCACGAACGCGAAGGGAAATATGTAATAGAAATTCCGGAAAGCTGGTGGTATGTAAGTAATACTTTCAAAAATTTAGATAATGAAATAAGTCATGCTGAAATCTATAATCTAACTGAAGAAATGGATCAAAAACAAAGAGCCAAAAAATCTGCATGATTATTTATAATGTTGAGAAATAGCCAATCTTTAGTTAAACCGGTACAATTATAATAGTTAATTACCACTTCCCCTGAAAAATTAGGAATTTTGAAAAAAGCTGTATTCACACAGAAATATATCTTTTTATTATTTATTTTTACCTAATTTTACAAAAGTAAAAAAAATTTTATCATCAAATTGAGTGGCAAAATGTCTGAGTATACAGAAAGAATAATTACGGAAGTGATTGCTAAAAATCCAAGCGAACCTGAGTTTCATCAAGCAGTAAAAGAGGTTTCGGAATCATTAGATTTGGTTTTTGAAAAATATCCGGAATACGAAGCTGCCAAAATTTTAGAAAGAATGGTTGAACCGGAAAGGACAGTGATTTTTAGAGTTCCGTGGATGGACGATCAAGGGGAATTTCATATTAATCGCGGTTTCCGAATTCAAATGAACAGTGCAATCGGTCCTTACAAAGGCGGACTTAGATTTCACCCCTCGGTAACCATGGGTATTTTAAAATTTTTAGCATTCGAACAAGTTTTTAAAAATAGTTTAACAACACTGCCGATGGGCGGTGGTAAAGGAGGTTCCGATTTTAATCCGAAGGGGAAAAGTGATAATGAGATAATGAGGTTTTGTCAGAGTTTTATGACTGAACTATATAGTCATATTGGTCCTAATACGGATGTACCTGCAGGAGATATAGGAGTAGGAACAAGAGAAATCGGTTATTTGTTCGGTCAGTATAAAAGATTAAAAAAGGAATTTACGGGAGTACTTACAGGAAAAGGATTAAATTGGGGCGGATCTCTTGTCCGCCCTGAAGCAACGGGTTTTGGAGTCGTTTATTTTACTCAGGAAATGCTAAAAACCAAGGGTGAAACAATTGAAAGTAAAACAGTTGCCGTATCAGGTTTTGGTAATGTTGCTTGGGGAGTTGTACAAAAAGTAAATGAACTGGGCGGAAAGGTTGTTACTTTATCCGGTCCTGACGGTTATATTTATGACCCTGATGGAATAAAAGGTGTAAAAGTAGATTACTTATTGAAACTGCGAGCAAGTAATAAAGATGCAGTAGAAGATTATTCGAAGAAGTTTGGTGTGGAGTTTTTCCCCGGTAAAAAACCTTGGGAAGTAAAAGTTGATGTTGCCATTCCCTCGGCCACACAAAATGAAATTTATGTTGAAGATGCAAAAGCTTTAGTAGAAAACGGATGTGTTGCTGTTTGTGAAGCGGCTAATATGCCTACAACAATTGAAGCATATCATGTATTTAGAGATGCAGGCATTTTGTTCGGTCCTGCAAAAGCTGCCAATGCCGGTGGTGTTGCAACGTCCGGACTTGAAATGTCTCAAAACAGCATGCGTTTACCGTGGCCCAGCGAAGAAGTGGATAAAAGACTTCATGAAATCATGGTACGTATTCATAATACTTGCATGACAACTGCAGAGAGGTTTGGAACGACAGGTAATTTAGTGGATGGGGCAAATATAGCCGGTTTCCTTAAAGTGGCAGATGCAATGTTAGACCAAGGGTTAGTTTAATTCCATAAAAATCAATTTAAGAGCACTCAATCGTTTTAGCATATCGGTTGAGTGTTCTCTATATTTTTATTAATAGAAAAGTAAGTACATAAATAATATAGCAATATAGCTCAGGATATTAGTTTAATACTGAACCGTTCTTAATCGAAATTTGTTTTTTATCCGAAATAATCTATGTCAGAAGATATTAGTAATTTAGCTATTGAAGATGTATTTAGTAGTCGTATTAAAAAGTTTCGAAAGCTTATGCCCTATAAAATTAGGGAAATTCTTCTTGTCTCAAGCTTATATGATAAATATCTGTTTGAAGAGGACGGACGATTATACGAGTTAGTAAGAGAAGAATATCAATCGTTAAATTTAAGTCACTCTCCTGAAATTACACATGTTACAACAAGCCGCGAAGCAATAGAATTACTTCAAGACGTTAATCAATTTGATCTGATTTTAACAACCATGCATATAGAAGATATGCACGTTATAAAATTTGCTCAGGAAATTAAAGCTTTCGGGATAAGGATTCCAATTATTCTACTGGCGTATGATAATCAAGAAAGAAAAGAAATTGCAAATAATTCGCAAGCTTCAATATTCGAGCAAATATTTATTTGGCAGGGTGATTATAGACTTTTGATCGGTATTATTAAGTCCATTGAAGATAGAAAAAACATAGAAAATGATACAAAAGCTGTAGGGGTTCAGGTAATTATTTTAGTGGAAGATGATGTTAAATTTTATTCTGCCTATCTTCCTCTTATTTATACTGAAATATTTAAACAATCCCAACGTTTAATTTCTGAAGGAATTAACGCAACACACAGATTTCTTAGAATGCGTGCAAGACCAAAAATTATACTATGCACAACATTTGAACAGGCATGGGATTACTTTGAGAAATATAAAAAAAATATTCTGGGTGTAATTTCGGATGTAAATTTTTTGCATAATGGGAAAAAGGACTCTGATGCCGGTATTAAATTAGTTCAAAAAATTAAAAGTGAAGTTGAAGACATTCCTATTCTCTTGCAATCAAGTCAGGCTGAACAAAAAATAAAAGCTGATGAATTAGATATTTCGTTTTTATTGAAAGGATCGCCGAAGTTAATGCATAAACTTAGGCGTTTTATGAATGACCATTTTGGGTTTGGAGATTTTATTTTTAGAACACCGGATGGAACAAGAGTAGGCCATGCGGCAAATTTAATAGAGTTGGAAGAACAAATCGAAAATGTCCCGGATGAGTCAATTCAATATCATTCAGAGAAAAACCATTTTTCAACTTGGTTAAAAGCCCGGACCGAGTTTTGGTTAGCGAATAATCTTCGTCCTCGGAAAGTAAGAGAGTTCAGATCTGTTGAAGAATTACGTCAAACGCTCGTTTCAAGCATAAAGTTTTATATTGACATTCGTCAGCGGGGAATAATTACAGATTTTAATAAAGAAACTTTTGATCCTAAAAACAGTTTTGCAAAAATTGGTTACGGTTCGCTTGGCGGTAAAGCCAGAGGATTAGGGTTTATTAATAATTTAATTAGCAATTACAATATTTGGGATAGATTTGAAGGTGTCGAAATATATGTACCCTCAGCGGTAGTTCTTGCTACGGATATTTACGATAGATTTCTGGAAGAAAATGACTTATTTGATTTTGCTATTAACGAGACTGATGATAAAGAAATAACCGAAAGGTTCATGCTTGCAGATAAATTTCCGAGTGATGTATTATTACAATTAATTGATTTCCTGCATATTGTAAAAGAACCGTTGGCAGTCAGAAGCTCAAGTCTTCTGGAAGACTCACAATTTCAGCCTTTTGCCGGTGTATATGAAACTTTTATGATTCCGAATAACGATAAGGATTTGGAAGAACGTTTGGAACAATTACTTCAATCAATAAAAAGTGTTTATGCCTCCACATTCTTAAAGAAAGCAAAAGACTATCTAAAAGCTACTTCTTATAGATTGGAAGAAGAAAAAATGGCTGTAATTATTCAGAAGGTTGTTGGCACAAGACATCAAAACCGGTTTTACCCGGATATTTCCGGTGTTGCCAAATCTTATAATTTCTATCCCATTACTCCGCAAAAGGCAAATGACGGAATAGCCTTAGTTGCTCTTGGTCTTGGTAAAACTGTTGTTGAAGGAGGAAATACGGTAAGATTTTGTCCTAAATATCCTAAACATTTAATACAGTTCTTTTCGATTCAGGAAACATTAAAAAATACTCAACAGAATTTTTATGCGTTAAATCTTAATGCCGAATTCACGGGTGGTAATTTGCAGATGCTGGAACAATTGGTTGAAAATTATGAGCTTGATATTGCCGAAGAAGACGGAACATTAAGTTATGTAGGTTCAACGTATTCTCCTCAAAACGAAGCCATTTATGATGGTATATCAAGGGAAGGGATGCGAATTGTGACTTTTGCACCAATCTTAAAGCATAACTTAATTCCTTTACCTAAAATTTTAGATACGCTTTTACACTATGGTACTTGGGGAATGGGTACACAAGTGGAGATAGAATTTGCAGTGAATACTTCCGTACCCAAGGGAGAACCCAAAGAGTTTGCAATGCTGCAGATGCGTCCGATGGTATTAAATCGTGAATCAGCAGACATTGATTTTACAGGTATTCAAGACAGCAATCTTATTTGTAAAAGCGATCTGGTTTTAGGCGATGGAATTATTGAGGATATTAATGATATAGTTTATGTAGATATTCATGAATTTGAAAGGGCAAAAAGCCGGGAAACAGCAGTTGAAATAAGTCAGCTAAATTCCAAATTAGTAGCTTCGAATTCACCTTATCTATTAATTGGTATTGGTCGATGGGGAAGTTTGGACCCTTGGCTCGGTATTCCGGTTACTTGGGATCAAATATCCGGAGCTACGGTAATTGTTGAAGCCGGATTTGAAGATATAAATGTTGATCCGTCACAAGGTTCTCATTTTTTCCAAAACATCACTTCGTTCAGAATAGGTTATTTTACCATAAAGTCGAAAGACAAAAATTCTTTTGTCGACTGGGACTGGCTAGCTGCCCAAAAAACGGAAGAAAAATTAAAGTACGCTAAGCATATAAGATTAAAAGAACAAATTGTTATTAAAATAAACGGTAAACAAAACAGTGGTGTTATTCTAAAGCCGAACGTTAAAAATATTATCGAATGATTTTATTATTCAAATTAAGTTACTTGGTAGGCAAAATTTTTTTAAAAAATGGATAAAAAAGTTTTAATACTTGATTATCTTTTTATAGTTTTAACTATAGATTTTTTCTATTAGTTCATAAAATTTAAAATTCTTAAAACTTTATAAGGAGAAAAAAATGTCACAGTACGTTCAAGATTTAATTTCTGCAGTTAAAGCTAAAAATCCAAACGAACCTGAATTTCTTCAGGCAGTATTAGAAGTGGCAGAATCTTTAGATGTAGTTTTAGAAAAACATCCGGAATACCGCGCTGCACGAATTTTGGAAAGAATGGTTGAACCGGAAAGAGTAATAGAATTCAGAGTTCCATGGGCAGACGAAGAAGGCGAAATTCATATTAACCGTGGATATAGAATTGAAATGAATAGCGCTATTGGTCCTTACAAAGGCGGACTAAGATTTCATCCTTCGGTTAACAGAAGTATCTTGAAATTTTTAGCTTTTGAACAAGTATTCAAAAATAGTTTAACCTCATTACCAATGGGTGGTGGAAAAGGCGGTTCGGATTTTGATCCTAAAGGTAAAGGCGATTTAAAAGTGATGAGATTTACTCAACAATTTATGAGCGAACTTTTCCGTCATATTGGCCCGAATACAGATGTTCCCGCCGGAGATATTGGCGTTGGCGGCAGAGAAATCGGTTACTTATTTGGTCAGTACAAAAAATTACGTAATGAATTTACCGGTGTTTTAACGGGTAAAGGGTTAAACTGGGGCGGTTCATTAATCAGACCGGAAGCAACAGGTTACGGAAGTGTTTATTTTGCTGCCGAAATGTTAGCTACTCGCGGACAAACTTTAGAAGGTAAAACTTGCTTAGTATCCGGAAGTGGTAATGTTGCTCAATACACCGTAGAAAAAATAAACCAGCTTGGCGGTAAAGTTGTTACACTTTCAGATTCAAGCGGATATATTTACGATGAAGCAGGAATTGATGCTGAAAAATTAGCTTTTGTAATGGAACTTAAGAATGTTAAGCGCGGCAGGATTAAAGAATATGCCGAAAAATATTCAAGCGCTGTTTATACACCGGTAGATACTAATAGCGATCATAATCCACTGTGGAATCATAAAGCAGATTGCGCTTTCCCGTCGGCAACTCAAAATGAAATAAATGCTATTGATGCACAAAACCTTCTTAACAATGGTGTATTTGCGGTAACTGAAGGAGCTAATATGCCTACAACTTTAGAAGGTGCAAATTTATTCTTAGATAATAAAATTCTTTATGGACCGGCTAAAGCTGCTAATGCCGGTGGTGTTGCCGTTTCCGGTTTGGAAATGTCACAAAATAGCATTAGATATAGTTGGACGCGTGAAGAAGTTGACCAAAAACTTCAAGGTATAATGAAAAATATTCATAAAACTTGCGTTGATATGTCTGATAGATTCGGAATGCCTGGCAATTATGTTGCCGGTGCTAACATTGGCGGTTTCTTAAAAGTAGCAGACGCAATGATGGATCAGGGAGTTGTATAAATTCTTAATTCCCAATATTTGTTCAAAGGCTCCCGTTTTTTAACGGGAGTTTTTATTTATACGGTTTCCGCTTTCACTTTTTTAATTTATTAAATTTTACTTACTTTATTAATTACGTTAAAGAATTTTTGTTAACGTAATTTGTCAAAAAAAATTTGAAGGGGTATTTATTAAGTGAAACTTTCAAGCTGGGTTGAACAAGGATTTGATAAGAAAGCTCTTCCTTTTCAAAATTTAATGAGATTTAGAATAAGGGATATTCTTTTAGTCTCAAGCCTTTACGATTTATATTTGTTTGAAGAAGACGGTAGATTATATGAATTGTTACGTCATGAATATAGAGATTTGCAGTTAAGTCACACTCCGGAAATTACAAGAGTTTCCACGGCTAAAAAAGCTTTAAAACTTGCCAAAGAAGAAAAAAGATTTGATTTGATTATAACTACTCTTCACATAGAAGATATGGATGCAATACGGTTTGCCGAGAAGGTGAAAAACTCGGATTTAAACATTCCTATCGTTTTACTTACTCAAAATAAAAAGGAATTAAAACACTTAATGAATAGTCGGAATATTCATATTTTCGATAATGTGTTCATGTGGCAAGGTGATTTCAGAATAATAATTGCCATAGTTAAAACAATTGAAGATAAACTAAATGTTGATCATGATACTAATATTGTTGGTGTGCAAACCATTATTTTAATAGAAGATGATGTTCAGTATTATTCGTCTTTCTTGCCGCGTATTTATAACGAACTATTTAATCAAGCGCGCAGACTAATTTCCGAAGGTGTAAATTTATCGCATAAATATTTGCGAATGAGAGCACGTCCCAAAATTCTTCTTTGCACAAATTATGAAGAAGCCTGGAGATATTATAAAAAATATAAGGAATATTGTTTAGGAGTAATTTCTGATATTGATTTCCCATACAAAGGAGTTAAACATAGGAAAGCGGGAATTAAATTTGCAAAAAATATAAAATCAGACCAACCTGATATTCCTATACTGCTGCTTTCTAATGATCCAAGTAATAAAGCGGATGCATATAAAGTTAAGAGTTCTTTTATAGTAAAAGATTCTCCGTTGCTGTTGGAACAGGTAAGGGATTTCATGTTTGAGTACTTTAGTTTTGGTGATTTTATTTTCAGAAAAGCGGACGGAACCGAAGTAGACCGTGCACACGACTTAATTTCATTGCAAGAGAAATTGAGAATTGTACCCGATGAAAGTATTATTTATCATGCTTCCAGGAACCATTTTTCTAACTGGTTAAAAGCGAGAACAGAATTCAGATTAGCTTTTAAGTTACGGCCTCGGAAAGTTTCTGACTACAAAAATGTTACGGAGCTGAGAAACGATCTTATAAATTCAATTGAAAGCTATAAATATTTAAGAAAAAGAGGATTGATTACAGATTTTGATAAAGAAAATTTTGATCCTAATAGCGGGTTTGCAAGAATTGGCGGAGGTTCGCTTGGCGGTAAAGCGCGAGGTTTAGGATTTATTAATGCATTAATTAGTGATTATGAACTGGATTCAAAATTTAAAGATGTAAGGATTTTTGTTCCACCCGGAATTGTTATTGCAACGGAAGTTTACGATAGTTTCTTAGAGCAGAATAATTTGCGGAAATTTGCTATCGAATCTGAAAATGATGAGGAAATTACTAATCAATTTCTGAAAGCAGAACATTTCCCGCACGAAATAATTAGTCACTTAGCATCATTTCTTGAGCTAATAGATTCTCCGCTTGCCGTGCGTTCTTCAAGTTTATTGGAAGATTCTCAATACCATCCTTTTGCCGGGGTCTACGAAACGTACATGCTGCCGAACAATCATCCAAATCCCTTGATTAGACTTAACGAGCTTTTAATAACAATTAAGAAAATCTATGCATCAACATTTTATCAAAGAGCAAAAGAATATTTAAAAATTACTTCTTACAGGTTGGAAGAAGAAAAGATGGCGGTTATTGTTCAGAAGCTGGTTGGTAAAAAGCACAAGAATAGATTTTATCCGGAAATATCCGGTGTTGCAAAATCATATAATTTTTATCCGGTTAAACCTCAAAAGTCTTACGATGGAATTGTAAGTGCTGCTTTGGGATTGGGTAAGACGGTTGTTGACGGTGGAAGCTGTTTGAGATTTTGTCCTAAATATCCTAAAGATATTATTCAATTCAATTCGGTTAAAGATACTCTTAATAATTCTCAAACCAAATTTTATGCACTCAAATTAGATGGTGAAGTTGATTTGGAAGTTCAAACACATGATTTACTTCTTAAAAAATATGACTTGAATGTTGCCGAAAAAGATGAAGCTCTGAATTTAATCGGTTCGACATACTCCATTGAAAATGATGTTGTTTATGATGGTACAAGCAGAGAAGGAATTCGTGTTGTAACATTTGCACCAATACTAAAACATAGGATATTTCCACTACCTGAAATTGTGAACTTCCTGCTTAATATAAGTAGTTGGGGAATGGGAACCCCGGTAGAAATTGAATTTGCCATAAACTTAGCCGATAAAAAACATCCTATAAATGAATTTGGTGTACTGCAAGATAGACCAATTGTTATAAATGAAGAATTAGAAAATCTTAAAATAGAGCATACAAAAAAGGAAAACCTATTATGCGAAAGCGATCAAGTTTTAGGTCATGGAATAATAAATGATATTCACGATATCGTCTACGTAGATTACGATAAATTTGATAGAGCCAAAACAGAACAAATAGCACGGGAAGTTAATTATTTTAATTCAAAATTAAATAAAAAGAACAAACCTTATCTTTTAATTGGAATGGGAAGGTGGGGATCGTTAGACCCGTGGTTAGGTATTCCTGTTGTTTGGGAACAGATTTCCGGGGCAAAGGTAATTGTGGAATCGGATTTTAAAGATATTATTGTAAAACCTTCACAAGGGTCTCATTTTTTTCATAATATAACATCATTAATGATAGGATATTTTACGGTGTCTAATTTAAATGAAAAGAGTTTCTTAGATTTTGATTGGCTTAGAAGTTCAATTCCGGTTGAGCGTAAAAAATATTGTATGAATTTTAGTTTTACCAATCCGCTTATTGTTAAAATAAATGGAAGAAACAACAAGGGTGTTATTTTAAAACCTGAGGGAAATAAACAAACGGCAAAGTAAATAATTGATAATAAAACCAAAATAAATTAAGTTTCTTGACAAGAAAATTATTTTGAAAAGGATAAAAAATGGAAATGAAAGAAATTAAAGCCGCTGAAAGAACCCGTAATATTACTTATGCAGTTAGGGATGTTCTTCTAATTGCTAATGAAGTTGCTAAAACGGGTAAAGAAATGTTATATCTTAATATTGGAGATCCTAATATTTATGATTTTGTTACTCCAAGAGCAATGATTGAAGCAAGTTATAAAGCTATGTTGGAGAACAAAAACGGTTACGGACCGTCATCGGGAATTGAATCTGCGCGAGATGCAATTGCTCGTGAAGCGGAAAGGAAAGGGATTAAAAATATTCGTGATATTTTTGTTACCACCGGTGCCAGCGAAGCTATTGATATTTGTTTAACATCTCTCGTAAATCAAGGGGAAAATATTTTAACTCCAACTCCCGGCTATCCACTATATACAGCCATTCAAAGTAAATTGCAGATGGAAGAAAATCCATATTACTTAGATGAAAGCAACGGTTGGCAGCCCGACGTTGAAGATATTAAAAATAAGATAAATGATAAAACCAAGGCTATTATTTTAATTAATCCGAACAACCCGACCGGTTCTAACAGCAATAAAGAAACTTTACTTAAAATTATTGATTTAGCTTTGGAACACAACTTGGTAATTTTTGCTGATGAGATTTACGATAAGTTGTTAATGGACGGGGAAACACATGTCTCACTGGCATCCTTAAATTCCGAGGTTTCAGTAATTACTTTTGGAGGGTTGTCTAAAAATTATCTTGCACCGGGGTTTAGAATGGGCTGGGGAGTTATAAGCGGAAATGAGGCAGTGCTGAAAAATTATATTGAAGCAATAAATAAAATTCTACGTTCGCGGTTGTCAGCAAATCATCCCATTCAATATTCAATTCCTGTTGCATTGGATGGCGATCAAAGTCATCTTGATATTGCTATGAAAAAACTGACGAAGAGAAGAGATTTAACGGTTGAAATGTTGAATGCTGTTCCCGGAATTACATGCGAATCGCCGCGAGGAGCTTTTTACGCTTTCCCGAAATTAGAAATAAAAAATAGCGATAATCATTTTGTCTCAGAACTGATCAAAGAAACCGGTGTTGTTGTTGTTCCCGGCAGCGGTTTTGGTCAAGTGCCCGGGACTAAACATTTTAGAGTTGTATTTTTACCTAATGAAGAAATATTGGAAAAAGCTTATAGGAGTATAGGTGATTTCTTTGTGAAGTACGCTGAAAAATATGAGAAATAGTAATAGATAAAAAATTAATTTATTTATTTAACCTTTTACAATCCGGGTTCTTGTTTTATTAAGATATCCGGATTTTTTATTTACAATCTTATGGAAAGTAAATTGTATGAGCGCTGGATCTAAGGAATAAACTTTAAGATTTTATTTTTTCTTTTATTAAATTTGGCGATTGATTTTATGAATTTTAAATAGGAATGCTTTGATTAACTTAAAAACTTATCCAAACGGATTAAAAGTAATTACTGAAGAGATTCCTTACGTAAATACTTTTTCAATAG
The DNA here is from genome assembly GCA_965554225.1 of uncultured bacterium. GTDB lineage: Bacteria > Bacteroidota > Ignavibacteria > Ignavibacteriales > Melioribacteraceae > BMS3ABIN04. Next base: position 38,264 of record CBEVZC010000010.1, read on the forward strand.
GAATGTGTTTTAAAACCGGTTCAAGAAAAGAAACCCAAAAGTTGAATGGAATAAGTCACTTTGTAGAACACATGATTTTCAAAGGCACTAATAAGAGAAATACAAAAAAAATTACGGATGAAATTGAATCTATTGGCGGATACTTAAATGCATTTACCACAAAGGAATATACGTGTTTTTATGCTAAAGGATTAAATGGTAATCTAAATAAAACCTTTGAAGTTTTAAGTGATATTATTCAGCACCCTGTTTTTGATCCGAAAGAAATAAAAAAAGAATCGGGTGTAATTAGAGATGAAATTTTAGATTATGAGGATTCTCCGGAAGATTTTATCTTCGATAGATTTGAAACGGAGGTTTATCAGGGAAATTCGCTGGCTTACCCTGTTTTGGGAACCATAGAAAATGTTACCGGATTTGCTCAAAAAGATTTTAAAAACTTTGTTAAGAATAATTACGGAATCAATAATCTTATTATTTCCGTTGTAGGTAATATAAAAGAAAAAGCAGTGTTTAATTTAGTCCCTAAATTTATTAACGGTTTACCGGATGTAAAAAGTAAAAACGGTAAAGTACTTAAAAGTATTTCACCTCATAATAGTTTTATTCAGAAAAAAATTCAACAATCTCATATAATAATTGGAAAGCCTGTTATTGGTTATAATAATAAAAGCAGAAATATAGTTCGTCTGCTATCCATTATTTTAGGCGAGGGCAGCAGTTCAAGGTTATTCCAAACATTACGTGAAAAAAACGGAATAGCTTATCAAATACAATCATTTCTAAATTCTTACAGAGAAACTTCCGCTTTTGGTATTTATGTCTCTACTAACAATACGGTTTTCCCCAAAGCTGTTAAACTGATTTATAAAGAATTAAATAAACTTAAACAAAAGAAGGTATCGGAAAAGGAGTTAAAAAGAGCAAAAGAATACTTAAAAGGCTCAATTGTAATTGATTTGGAAAGCACTTCAAATAGAATGATACGGTGGGCGCAATCAACTATTTATTTTAACAGAATTAAGCCGGTTCAAGAAGTTCTTGATGAAATTGATAACGTTACGCGTGAACAAATTTTAGAGCAGGCGAATGTAACTTTTAACGAAACGGATTTTTTTAATGTTTTGTTAAGCCCGAATAACAGCCTTGGGATTTAAAAAAGCAGATTGTTATTTGGTTTTTAACGGAACGAAATAAGCCGTACATTACAAACCAAGAATGCTTAATTTTACACATGCTTAAAGCGAGCAAATTCACCTTCAGATTTTTGTAATAATATCCGACAAGCTGTATTTTGAATATTGAATCCGGCGGATGAGTCTGAAAAGTTTTATAATTTATTATTTTATAATATTGAATTTGTGATTCTGATTCTTTACATTATTATCAAAATTAGTTCTTGTATTTACTTATGAGATATGAAAAAGATAATTTTCTACATATTGTTATTTTTTACTTTTATTGTCTCTGCCCAGGAAGAACCGCTTAAGTTTAAAATATTTTCTCCCACGTTAGTTCCGCAAAATCGCAATGTACAAATTTCAATTGCCGGTAGGCTAAATAGAGAAATTGACACACTATTTTTTACTATCCAACCCAATGAAAGGATTAAGCTAAAGAGTATTGTTTTTCTAAGAAGGGACTTTAAAAAGAAACTTCGCATTAAAAAAGCCTTGAATAAGGAAAACTCTTTTTACGAGTATCAATTCAAAATTATCCCTTCTTTGTTTAAAAATATAGAAAATGAAGCATACCAAGTAATCTTAACATTCGATAAAATTAGAAAAGATATTAAGTTTAATTACAACATTGCAGCAGTTTGGAAAGATAGTACTACTGAAGATTATTCTTCAAGAATGAGTGAAAATTCAGAATATTTTTTGCATCCTTCTTATTTAAAAACTTACAGAGTACAAGATGCTTCAGGAAAAGCTCTGGCACTCCCCGGTAATTCGGAATTAAGTTTTAACATTACTAATAATGAGTCTGCGAAAAATATATTAATTGAATTTTGGGGAAAGTTTACTTCTCCCATAAATTCATTTTTTAATTTAATAGACTCCGGTATTCAGGATACTTTGCTAAGTTTGAACAATAATTCCCTACAGCTTATTTCTGCATCCGGCAAAAAAGAAGCTTCTTACTTTGGAGATTGTTTTGTCCCGAATGGAACGTGGCAGCACTTTTCAGTTTTATTAAACAAAGATTTGCATGAAGCCGAATTATATGTTGATGATATGAAAATTTGTTCTTTTAATAATATGGATCTTTTGGATTCAAAAAATATAGATTTGGCATTCGGAAATCACACCCAAAATAGTAAAAGTAATTTTCAAATAGATGTACTTAATGTTTGGGAATTAAACGGAAGCTTACTGAATTCTTTTAAAAATAAACATTATAATCATTACTTTGCCGATAGCTCTAAAATTCTCGCATCATTCAATTTTGATGATAAATTATCTATTACTTCCATTAATGAAGAAAACAATAAACTGGGAATGAGAATTTCCGGAGCTAAATTAGTAAAATCTAATGCTCCTATTTTTTCCCCTGTCCCGGATCTAAATGTTAACGTTGCGAATAATCTAAACTCACTTGAATGGAAAGGGAAAGAATTTAGTTTAGCAAATATTTATATTTTGGAAAAATCTTTTAAAGGAAATAAGTTCTCGGAAATTTATAAAGTTGATGCTGATGAGGATCCTAACAAGGTTTATTATTACTCCGATTTTCCGGATGAATCAAGCAAAGTGCTTTACTATAGAATAAAGCAGATTAACAAAGACGGTTCAGTTGGATTTTCTCCGACGGTAAAGGTTGGAAAGGCGGAACAAGAAGAATTTATTTTAGACCAAAATTATCCAAATCCGTTCAATCCTTCTACAAAAATATCTGTGGAAGTTCTAGTTCAAGGCGAATTCCAAGTTATTGTTTATGATTTAGTAGGGAACACTGTTCAACAATTGTATTCCGGATTTTTAGCTCAGGGTTTACATACCTTTACCTTTGACGGTTCGAACTTACCTTCCGGCATTTATTTCTATGAAATAAAATCTCCGCACTATAATTTAGTTCGCAAAATGATATTGGCTAAATAACTTATTTTGTTTATTTTTTCATATTAAAATTTTAATAATTTCAATTCTTAATTGATTCATGTTTTCAAAAGTTTATTCAAGCGCAACTTTTGGTATCGATGCAGTAATCATTGGTGTTGAAACCAATTCGGAAAAACAGATCCCGGGATTTATAATAGTTGGTTTGCCCGATAGCGCCGTAAAAGAAAGCAGAGAAAGAGTTTCGGCGGCAATTAAAAATAGCGGTTTGCCTTTTGCTCTGCGTAAATTTACGGTTAACTTAGCTCCCGCAGATATCAAAAAAGAAGGGAGTGCTTTCGATTTACCTATTGCTATTGGAATTCTGGCTGCTAGTGATGCGCTTAATACCTCAATTTTAGAAAGCTCTGTTATTCTGGGTGAACTTTCTCTTGATGGTTCTTTGCGGAGAATAAAAGGTGCGTTATCAATTACTGTTGAAGCAAAAAAGAATGGCTTTAAAAAAATAATTTTACCTGCCAACTCGGCAAAAGAAGCATCTATTGTAGAAGGAATAGAAGTTTACGGGATGCACAGTTTAAGAGAAGTTGTTAATTTTTTAGAAGGCAAGGAAAATCTACAACCTGTTTATACCGATAAAGATGAAGTGTTTTCAGAAGTGAATACATATCATCTTGATTTTTCTGATGTTAAAGGACAAGAAAATGTAAAGCGTGCTTTGGAAATTGCTGCTTCGGGAGGACATAATATTTTGATGATTGGACCTCCGGGTTCCGGTAAAACAATGCTTGCAAAAAGAATCCCTTCTATTTTACCGCCTCTGTCTTTTGAAGAAGCTTTGGAAACCACAAAAATTCATTCAGTTGCCGGAATACTTTCTAAAGAGAAAGCTTTAATAACAGAAAGACCTTATCGCAGTCCGCATCATACCGTATCGGATGCAGCGCTAATTGGCGGCGGCACGTTTCCCAGACCTGGAGAAGTTTCATTTGCCCATCACGGAGTATTATTCCTTGATGAATTGCCTGAGTTTAAGAAAAATGTTTTGGAAGTTCTTCGACAGCCGTTGGAGGATTATAAAGTTACAATCAGCCGTTCAAAAATGTCTTTGGAATTTCCGGCTAATTTTATGCTTGCCGCTGCAATGAATCCATGTCCGTGCGGTTATTATACCGATCCGAATCACGAATGTACATGCACAGTTGGAATGATTCAGAAGTACATGTCGAAAATATCAGGACCGTTATTAGACAGAATTGATATTCACATTGAAGTTCCTGCCGTGCAATACAAGGAATTATCATCGGAATCGAGAGGAGAAAGTTCTACCGATATTAGAAAGCGGGTTGTTGCTGCTAGAGAAACACAGCATATTAGATTCAAAGATGAAAAATTTATTTTCAATAATGCTGATATGGGATCAAAAGAAATAAGAAAATATTGCAGACTGGATCAGCAGGGAGCAGAATTGTTAAAAATGGCGATGACGAAACTTGGGTTTTCGGCTAGAGCTTATGATAGGATATTAAAAGTCAGCCGGACGATTGCCGACTTGGAAAACGAAGAGAATATTTTACCTCAACACGTCAGCGAAGCTATTCAGTATAGAAGTCTTGATAGGGAATTGTGGAATCATTAGAATAATTTTTCTTAAGATAGAATTGTTAATCCAATTCTAATCATTGAATCTACAATCTAAATAAAGTAGTTGACGCAAAATTTGCGTCCACTACTTAAAAATATAAATAATTTATTACTGAATATTTTTAGTAATTTAATTAAATTGGTATTATAATA
>CBEVZC010000011.1:0-42058 GCA_965554225.1 uncultured bacterium
ATTATTTTTAATTATTATAGTTTTATCTAATTTTTCCAATTGCTTAATTCTGCTTTGTACTTGTCTTGCTTTTGAAGCTTTATAGCGAAATCTTTCTATAAACTTTTCCGTTTCTTGTATTTTTTTCTGTTGATTTTGGCTTTCTGCTAACCTTTGTCCTTCTATTTGTTTTTTGTAATCAATATATTTTTCATAAGGTCCATTATAAAAGGCAATGTCATTATTCCAAACTTCCATTGTTTTATCGGTAACTTCGGAAATAAAAAATCTATCATGTGAAATTATTATCAAAGCGCCTTTGTATTGCTTAAAATAATCAATCAGCCATCTTAGGCTGTCTATATCAAGGTGGTTTGTAGGTTCATCGAGAAGGATAAGGTCATTTTCGTTCAGAAGAATTTTTGCAAGTTCAATACGCATTTGCCAGCCGCCGGAAAACTCTTCCACTTTCCGTTCAAAATCCTCTTTTTTAAATCCTAATCCGGTCAGCACTTTTTTTATTTTTGATTCAGTGCTGTAAAATGCAATCTCCTCCATGCGATGATGAACTTCTCCTAATTTTTCAATTAATTTTAACTTTTTGTTTTCATCAATATTTTTGTTGGTAAGTTCATTCGACAGCTGCTTTTCAATAACACTCAATTCATTGTATTCAATTAATGAAGACTGTATTTCGTTTAGCAATGTTTTCCCTTTTAGTTCGGAAAATTCTTGAGGGAGGTAACCGATTTTTATTGATTTTGGTTTATTAATGAAGCCCGAAGCGGGAGTGGTTAAACCCACTATTAGCTTGAAAAATGTAGATTTACCCGTACCATTTAAACCAACAAGAGCAATCTTATCTTGAGGATTTATTTTTAAATTAACATTTTCAAAAAGTACTCTCTCACCTATATCATAAGTGAGATTTTGAATATCAATCATTTTATAAATTTTTTAAAAGAAAAAGGAAAATTAGATAAAGAATTGAAAAATTGCTAAAAAGTGTTAAGAAAAATTTGGCTTAGAGGTTACGTGATTTCTTGATATAAATAATAAAGAAATCTTGTTTTAATCAATCGCTTAGCTTATTTCCTAATAACAGCTACCTTCGCTGCCGCAACACTATTAGCTTCTCCATCGAACGCAACAATTATATAAATACCTGAAGAAACAAAATTTCCGTTAAAATCTTTTCCATCCCAAGGTGTAATTTTTCCTCCGAAAGCGGGAAATTCATTGATTAGTTTTCCACTGATACTTAATATTTTAATTTGTGAATCTTGAATCAATCCGTCTATTGTTGCATTGCTGCTGTTACCTGAACCAAGTATTAACGGATTCGGATAAACGAAAAGTTTAGAAAAAGTTTTTGCCGGTTGAATTGCAATAGTAGTTAAAGAGGTAAGACCGAAATCAGTACCGAAATAAACAATCCCTTTTTTAGAGTCAACAGAAATACTTCTAATAGTATTTACCGGTAAAGGGCTATTGCTTTCGGTATAATTTTGAATCAAAGTACTGCCGTCGGAGGACATTAGAAAAACTCCTGCGGAAGTTCCAACCCATTTTCTATTAAGCGGATCGATTGCCAGCGAAGATATAGATTGTTGCCGGATTGCGAAATAAAGATCGCCTCTAATTGAGTTCGGGTCGGAAGGATTTTGTATTACATTCATTCCCAGCTTTGTACCTATCACTAATTCACCTCGATTGTCCAAAACCAAAGCATTGATAACATCATTTTTCAACCCGTTTCTGGTAGTGATTTTCCCCCAAATGTCGTCTGCTAAATTTCCAGGTGTATCATTTTCGTTAAAATAATACAAACCCTTTTCGGCGCCGTCGGTTACTACAAACCATTTTGTATTAAACTGATCAATAACCAAATACCTTGCGTTTACCACTTGTGGGAAAAGCGGATTGCCGAACTCATAGTGATACCATTTACCTTCCGGAGTTAGTTCGCTTAAAACTCTTCTGTTAGCTGACCAAAAATTAAGAACCCAAATGTTGCCCTTCGAATCTTTTTGTACATCATAAACCACGAGGAAACTTGGGACTCCCGGAATACCGATCATTCCTGTACCGGTTGTATCAAATGACTTAAAATTATCGTCTTTTATTTCCGTAAATCCATTTCCCCAATTAGATGCAAAAACAGTATTATCCGGTGATATATCTACACGATGGTAATCATCTTTTTTAATTTCCTCAGTATTAGACTTATCATAAATCGTCCAATTTATTCCGTCAAATTTAAATATTCCTTTGCCGTTTCCGTCTTTTCCTGTTGCAGACCATAAATTACTGTTTTTATCAACAACAATACTCGGGAAAGAATTTGATATGGGTCCGTTAGGAACTATAACTGTTGTATCTGTTCCGGAAAATTTTATTACACCTTTGGATGAAGACACAAGTAAATCACTATTATTATCCAAAATAAGTGAGTTAAACGTAGAATTCGTTTGACTAAAAACCACTTTGTCTTCTGTTCCGGAATAATTGTGAATGGTTGAAGAAAGGACAGCATAAAGAGAATTCTTTTGAACTTGCATATCTTTTATGTTAAATCCATTATATAAGAAAAGGGTAAGCGTATCGTTGGAAAACTTGTACAATCCTCTATCGGTAGCTAATAGTTTATCATTTCCAAACTTTACAATTTTATTGATTTTTAATTTGGAACTTCCCGAGCCTATTTTATAAGTATCCCACTCAGTTGGTGAAGATAAATTTGTTGAATTCTTTTTAGAAATAGCCATCCCTTCATCAGTTGCAACATATATCTGCGATTGTCTAAAAATACCATTGACTTTACTTTCCGTAGGAAAATCACCAAACTTAACTACTGTTTCAATAAAATTGAGCGAAGATAGATCGATTAATGATAGTCCGAAATCTGTTGAGACAAAAACGGTGTCGTTTAAAATGGAGATATCATTTATCTGCTTCTTACTCCTGTTTGTTTCGTTAATATCAAAAATGGATTGCATTAAATCATTTTTAGGATTGTAAATATTTATAAAACCTTCGGATGTACCTATCCATATTCTGCCTAGTTTATCCATTGCAATTGCCGAAATGTTATTACTTCCTAATCCTTCGGATTTAGTGAATTTCTTGTAATTCTTATCTGTAGAATTGTAATAAAAAACTCCGCCGGAAGTAGCCGACCAAATTCCACCAGGCTGGCTAATTGTTTTAAGTACGTTAAACATGTCTGTATAATTTTTCCAAGTGCCTGCTTGCTGAGGTACTATAACATTTGAAAGAAAGAGAAATATGAATAAAAATTTTTTTAATTGCATTTACATCTCGTTATTTAATTATAAATGAAAGACTAACCTTAAAAATAAACTCTGTTTCTCGTATTAAAAATAAAAATACTATTTTTTCTTCAAATTTAAACCGTAAAATTAAATGACCTAAACCGGCCTTCATAATACTTTTTCATTCTGTTAAAATTAGATTCGTCAATAGTATATTTCCCTAAATTTTGATAATCGCGCTTGTCTCTTCCGTGGAAATCGGATCCACCGGATTGTAATAAATCATTTTCTTCAGCCAGTCTCTTATATTTTTTTATATCTTTTTCTCTATGCATAGGATGTATTACTTCAATTCCATCTACACCGAATGAAATTAGTTTATCAATCAAAGCATCATTAAGTAACAGGGGATGCGCAATGAATACAATTCCGTTTGCTTTATGAATTAGTTTAATTACATCATTCGGAGATATAAAAGATTTTTTAACATCAGCCGGACCACTATCGTACAAGTATTTTCTAAAAGCCTCAGCATAGTTTTTCACATATCCTTTTTTAATTAGTGCTTCGGCAATATGCGGACGGCATACCGGGGAAGAACCGGAAAATTTTTCTACATCGCTAAAATTTATAAAAAATCCTATTTTATTTAACTTCGTTACTATTTCTTTTGCGCGTATGGTTCTAAGAAGTTTGATATCTTCCAATAATTTCAATATTGCTTTATTTTTATAATCAAAATAATAAGCAAGCAAATGTATTTCAGTGCTGTTTAACTGCGAACTTATTTCAATTCCGGGAATAAAGTCTAGTCCCAGCTTGCGCGAGATCTTCAAGGAACTATCAATAGCCTTAATAGTATCATGATCTGTGATGCTTAAGATTTTTATACCCTTGTCCTTTGCTAGTTTCATTAATTCGAACGGGTCAAAAATCCCATCGGAAAAAGTACTGTGTAGGTGTAAATCGATTTTATTCAATTATTACCAAAATTTGTTTTATAAGTGAAAAAGTTGGATTGTAATTTAAGACATAAATAGGTAATTTTTCATTAAAAATTTATTTAATTAAAGATAAATAAGGAGCAAAAAATGGCGGTAAAAATTGGTATTAATGGTTTTGGAAGAATCGGTCGTTTGGTTTTTAGAAGATGTTTGGAATTAGGCGGCTTTGATTTTGTTGGAATAAATGATTTAACGGATGCAAAAACGTTGGGCCATCTTTTAAAATATGATTCTGTTCATGGTAAATTTAACGGCGAAGTAAAAGTTGAAGGCGATGAATTAGTAGTTAATGGTGATAGAATAAAAATTACTGCCGAAAGGGATCCCTCTAAATTGAACTGGGGTGCTCTCGGTGCAGAAATAGTAATTGAATCAACCGGCGTTTTCAGAACAAAAGATGCTTGCTTAAAACATATTGAAGCCGGAGCAAAAAAAGTTGTCCTTACAGTTCCTCCTAAAGGCGAAGTTGATGCAACCGTAGTACTTGGTGTTAATGAAGAAGTTTTAACCGGAAATGAGCAAGTTGTTTCTAATGCTTCTTGCACTACTAATTGTTTAGCTCCTATGGTTAAAGTTTTAAACGATGCTTTCGGATTAGAAAAAGGATTCATGACAACGGTTCATTCCTACACAAATGATCAGAGACTGCTGGATTTACCGCATAAAGATCTTAGAAGAGCTAGATCAGCCGCCGTATCAATTATTCCAACTACTACAGGCGCCGCTAAAACAGTTGGAAAAGTACTTACCGAATTAGAAGGCAAATTGGACGGAATGTCAATTCGTGTTCCAACCCCTGATGGTTCAATAACTGATTTGGTTGCTGTTTTAGGTAAAGAGGTAACTGCAGAAGAAGTAAATGCTGCAATGAAAGCCGCTGCCGAAGGAGATATGAAAGGTATTATGGAATATTCCGAGGAACCGTTAGTATCTGTTGATATCGTTGGAAATTCTCACTCAAATATTTTTGATTCCTTATCAACAATGGCTAACGGTAATTTGGTTAAAGTTGTTGGCTGGTACGACAATGAATGGGGATATTCCTGCAGAGTTGTTGATCTGGTTAAGAAAATTGTATAATATTTTGTACTGAAAAACCATAATTTTCAAAGACGCAGATGTTTTATGTTTGCGTCTTTTTTTATATTTAAATTCAAATTTAATACGTGAATACTTTTGAGGTAAAAATGAGAAAATTATTTATAGACGACTTACAGCTTAAAGACAAAAAAGTTTTAGTGCGTGTCGATTTTAATGTTCCCTTAAATGAAAATTTACAAATTACCGATGATATGAGAATTGTAAGCGCTTTACCAACAATTAAAAAAATAATTTCCAGTGACGGTAAAGCAATTTTAATGAGTCATTTGGGAAGACCTAAAGGTAAAAGAATAGATAAATTTAGTCTTAAACCCGTAGCAGCGCGGCTGAGTGAACTTTTAGGTAAAAACGTAAAGTTTGCATCCGATTGTATTGGCCAAGAAGTGAAAGCTTTGGTTAATTCGTTAAATGAAGGGGAAATACTGCTTCTTGAAAATCTAAGATTTCATTCCGGCGAAACTAAAAACGATCCCGAATTTGCTAAACAATTGGCTGAATTTGGCGATGTTTATGTAAACGATGCTTTCGGCACTGCTCATAGAGCGCACGCTTCTACGGAAGGTGTTACAAAATTTATTGAAAAATGTGCAGCCGGTTATTTGATGGAAAAAGAAATCAAATTTTTAGGTAAAGCTGTTACTAATCCCGAACGACCGTTTACGGCGATTTTGGGAGGAGCGAAAATATCGGGTAAAATAGATGTGATTCAGAATTTATTTTCAAAAGTAAATACTTTGATTATCGGCGGCGGTATGGCATATACATTCTTCAAAGCTATGGGTTATGAAATAGGGACGTCAATACTTGAAGAAGAAAAGATTAAAGTTGCATCCGAAGTTCTTAAGAAAGCGGGAGAATCTAAAGTGAGTATTCTTTTACCTTTGGATGTAGTCATTGCTGATGAATTTAGAAATGATACTAAATTTGAAATTGTTGATGCCGAAGATATTCCGGCCGGTAAAATGGGACTGGATATTGGTCCTAGAACTGTTGAATTATATAAAAAAGTAATTTTGCAAAGCAAAACTATAGTCTGGAACGGACCTATGGGAGTTTTCGAGTTTGATAATTTTGCTAAAGGAACCGATGAAATAGCAGAAGCATTAGTTGAAGCAACTGCAGAAGGAGCTACAACAATCATAGGCGGCGGAGATTCCGCAGCTGCAATTAAAAAAGCAGGATTAAGCGATAAAGTATCGCATGTTTCAACAGGCGGCGGAGCATCATTGGAATTTTTAGAAGGTAAAACTTTACCGGGTATCGCAGCTTTAACAGATGTAGATGATTAACTTGAGAAAAAAATTTATTTTCCCATGTAAAATATAATATGTATTCATAATTGAAAAAGAAAAAACGAAATAAAAGGAATTAGAATGTCATACGGAAATAGACAATATTACAGACCTACGGGATTCAGCAGTTTTAAGTTTTTCCCGCCGGGAATTAAATGGCTGCTAATAATTAACACTGCCGTTTTTATTATTCAGATGATAGGCGAGAATATTGTTATTAATGGCGTGCTGTTGTCTAACTTAATTACAGCTTACTTCGGACTAATTCCTATTCACGGGTATATTACATCTTTTTATCCTTGGCAATTAATTACTTACCAGTTCCTTCACGGTGGATTCGGACATATCTTTTTCAATATGTTTCTGCTTTGGATGTTCGGCATGGAACTGGAAAACATAATGGGAACTACTAAATTTCTAATATTTTATCTTTTATCTGGAATTGGAGGCGGACTTTTGCAGTTAATAGTTGGAGCAAGCGTTCCAACTATCGGGGCTTCCGGCTCAGTCTTTGGCGTTATGGTCGCTTTTGCTATGATGTTTCCGGACCGACCGATTTATATTTATTTCTTACTTCCGGTTAAAGCAAAATATTTAGTTGTGTTTATGATAGTTTTAGAATTCCTTTCGGTCGGCAATGCTGATTTTGTAGCCCATGTTGTGCATGTTGGCGGTGCAATTACAGCATTCCTTTTCATCATTTGGGATAGAAAGTATATGTTCGATTTTAGTAAAATTACGGATTGGTTTACCAGACCTAAGGTTTATAATCCCAAAACACCTAAGTTTGGTAAATCGAGAAAAGGATTTAGCTTTTCAAATAACGACGTTGAAGATGCTGATTTTTATGATATTAATTCCGGAAAACCTAGACCAAAAATTGATCAAGCGGAAATTGATAGGATTCTCGATAAAATAAGTCAAAGCGGTTACCAAAATCTTACGGAAGAAGAAAAGCGTATTCTTTTTGAAGCCAGTAAGCATGAATAGATTCTATTTAAGATACACCGCTTTATTATTAATCTTTACTTTTACAAGTTGTAATAATAGTTCCAATGTTGATGAAAAAACTATTGCAAAGGTTTATGTTGAAATATTAGTCCAACAGCAATTGCATAAAAATAATCCTGATACGTTAAAAATAATTGAGAATGATATCTATAAAAAATATAATCTTACAGAAAAATTATATAAAGAAAGCTTCAAAAAATTAGGAGACGATCAGGAAAAATGGGGCGAGTTTTTTAAGATTGCAAAATCGTATTTGGATAGTCTGAAAAAATCTAATTCCCCTCCGAAAGACGCTTCTTAGTTAATACAATTCTTATTTTTGCATAACTTATATTGTGCGGTAATTCTTTCTTTACCTCCTTGATATCTAAATTACCTATTCTCAGTTTATCTTGAATCTGCTCTAACTCTTTCGGGTTGAATAATTTTTTAATTGATATATCAGGCTGATATTCCAAAATAGATTCAATTTGCAGAGAAAGAAGTGTAATGGGAAGCTTCATTATATTTGCAATATCCTCAAGTCTGTAGCCTTTATTAATAAGACTAATTGTTTGGGTAAGGTCCTTTGGAACTGATTGTTTATTTGAAATATTTTGATTTTGGGATTTCTTAAGAAATTCCTTAATTACAAATAGAAAGTCTTCTCCCACTTTATTAAACATTCTTTGGTTAAAACCTTTGATTGTGAAGAGTTTAGAAGGAGTATCCGGTTTTCTTTCTGCTATTTCTCTTAAAATACTATCTGAACAAATCAAATTTGCGGGTTGTAAATATTTAGATGATGCAAGCTTTCTTTGATTCCTAAGTTCATTAAATAATATTAAATTTCTTTCATATTTATTTAATGAATTTTCAGTATTAATTTCTTCCGGGAAATTAGTTAAAGTTTCAAAACCGTTCTCGTGAAGGAAAAGCATCTCACTTTTAATAAAAACTTTCTTTTGTGTTAGTAATCTATCAAATGCTTGCTGAATATCCTGCTTTGAATAATGTGCACAAGTACCAAAAGTTGTAAAACTCCTCGCAGCTGCTGCTTTTGACTTTCCTGAAAGAACAGGATAGAGCCTGCTGACTTTTAAGCTCCTTTTATTTTCGTGCAAGGTTTTTATAATGATCTCTTCAAGATAATTAATCATTGGTTCGGAATTATGCTTTTTATGAAGACAATTATCACATTTCTTACATCTGTAATTTTCGATGCTTTCACCGAAATAATCCAGAATAAATTTAAATCTGCAGTCAGTTGTATCCGAGTATTGAATAACCTTTTCCAATCTCTTTTGCTGATGTAATTTAGTTTCCTCAAGTTTTTTAGCATCAATTTGCAAATAACGTGAATCGACTCTGTCCGTTAATAGCTGAACGTTAGAAAGTGAAGAGGGTTTGTCATATTCTAGAATTCCAATGTAAGATAAGAGATTAAAATTTTCATCAATCTGACTCTCGTTTAAATTCAGGAGTTTTTTAATTTTTGTTAAATCAATCTTTGTCATCGAAGCAGAAATCCGCTCTCCGTATTCCCTCAATAAAAGCAGAATAATATTCTTCAGCGTATTATTTCTAATTGAAGTGATGTACTTTTTAATGTTTTTACTATTTAAAGTAAATTTTATGTAAGTATTGCTCTCGTAATTCGATGAAGTTTTTAAGTATCCGGCTGTCTCAAGAATTTGTAAGGAAGAATTAAGTAAACCTGCCGAAACGTTATTTGCTTTTAATATAGTTTTAAGAGTCTTATTAATTGGAATTCTTTTATTCGATTTAGTCCCCAATGCAATATTTGCCACATTACCAATTGTATTGTAAACGAATTGAATCTGTTCTTTTGTAGGAGTAGAATTGTTAATAAAGTATTCTTGAATGCTGATATCTTTCAGTGAAAATAACAGATATACGTCAGCCGGTTTCCCATCGCGCCCTGCACGTCCGAATTCCTGATAAAGACTTTCAATAGAGCCCGGAATATTATAATGCACTACGCATCTAATATCTTTTTTATCAATACCCATCCCGAAAGCATTGGTGGCAACTATTACTTCTGTCCTGCTGTTAATAAAATCATCTTGTATAATTCTTCTGAGTTCAGTTGTTAATCCCGCATGATAATATCTAACATCAATTTTATTAGAGGAAAGAAAACCGGCAACACTTTCGGCGCTTCTTCTGGTTGAAGTATAAACTATTGTTGAACCGTTTATATCTTTTAATATTTCCAAAAGTTTTTCTTTCTTTTGATTTGTTTGTATTACGTTCAGTGATAGATTTTCCCTTTCGAAACCGTAGACAAAAATTTCCGGTTTTATCATTTCCAACTGAGAAATAATATCTGCTCTTACTTCCGGTGTTGCCGTTGCAGTAAATGCCGCTATGCTTTTTACACCGGAGAACTTTTTGAACTCGCTTATTTTTGTATAACTAGGTCTAAAATTATGACCCCATTCGCTTATACAATGTGCTTCGTCAACAAATAAATATTCCGGCTTAAGATTTCTCAATCTTTCTGTAAATTCTTTGTTTTCTAACTTCTCGGGTGACACAAAAAGAATTTTTATTTTTGAACGGGCAATATCATTTAGAACTTTTTCTACTTGTGAGTAGTCTAAAGAACTGTTAATAAATCCTGCAATTATTTCTTTGTGATTTAGATGATTTACTTGATCTTGCATTAATGAAATAAGTGGAGAAATAACAATAGAAAATTGAGACGACATTAAAGCGGGAATTTGATAGCAAAGGGATTTACCGCCGCCTGTAGGCATGATGGCTAAAACATCATTCCCTTCAAGAATTGAGTTTATAATTTTTTCTTGACCCGGTCTGAAATTATCAAATCCGAAATATTTTTGTAATGTTTCCTTGGAGTTCAATTAAATTAAGTTAAAAATTGATAATAAAAATTGAAATTATTTTATAAATTACGTAACCAAACATTAATAATATTTAGAAAACTATTTACTAAGTTTGTGCCTTAAAAATATGATTTAAATATAACCATAGATAAGCAACTTATTAAGATAAATTAAAAAAATATAGAAACCGGAGAGTTAATGTACTCTATAGAAATATCAAATCTTGCTAAAGTATATAATAAAAAGAAAAATGAAGTAAGAGCACTTAACGATCTTACTCTGAATATTAGTCCCGGAATTATTTACGGGTTGTTGGGTCCTAACGGAGCAGGAAAGACAACGTTAATAAAAATTTTACTTGGTATAGTTCATCCTACACTTGGTAATGCAAAAGTACTTGGTGTTGATATAAATGATTATTCAATTAGAAAGAGGATCGGCTATCTTCCGGAGAATCATAAATTCCCCCAATTTTTAACTGCCGAAAGTGTGATGAAATATTTTGCCGAGTTGAGCGGAGTGGAGATATCGAACCTGGATAAAGAAATTGACAGACTGCTTGCATTAGTTAACATGACTAAATGGAAAAAAACTAAAATCAAGAAATTTTCAAAAGGAATGATGCAGCGTTTGGGGCTTGCACAAGCTTTAATAAATAATCCTGATCTGATTTTTCTGGATGAACCTACAGATGGAGTTGATCCGATCGGACGAAAAGAGATTAGAGATTTGCTGCTTCGATTAAAAGATGACGGCAAAACAATTTTTTTGAACAGTCATTTACTCTCCGAGGTTGAACTTGTTTCCGACAGAATTGCAATATTGAACAAAGGAAATTTGATAAAAGAGGGGAGTGTTGAAGAAATAACGGCTTCAAAACAAATTTACACTCTTGAATTGGAAAACAAATTATCCGAAAATTTTATTAAAGATAATTTTAAAGACTTTACTTTTAAAGAATTAGATATTGATAAAAGTACTTATGAATTTCATATCTCCGATATGAAAGAATTAAATAAGCTTATTGATAATTTGCGGGAAAATAATATTGTAATCAAAGCTGTAACACCTCAGAAGAATACTTTGGAGGAGATGTTTATTTCACTAATTAACAAATCGGAAAAAGATTAAATTATGAAAAATATTTTAGCCATAACCAAATATACATTCCGCGAAGCATTATCGCGAAAAATCTTTTTAGTTTTCTTTGGTGTATCTACATTCATTTTATTGCTCTTTTTAGCGTTTTTCTTATCGACTAATATTGATAGTATGATACCTATGCTTAAAATGCAAGATGCTAATTCAAATGAGTTGGTAAATAAAATAATCAATTCTTTGAAGGTCTTGGTCGTTTCGCCTTTATTCGGGCTTGGTTTATTTCTTTCAATTTTTTCTGCAGCAAGTTTTATTCCCTCAATGCTTGAGAAAGGAAACGTTGAATTAATTCTCTCAAAACCAATTTCTCGCAGTCAAATTATTTGGGGAAAATTTTGGGGCGGTATCTTGATTGTTCTTCTAAACGTTGCTTATTTAATTTTTGGTCTTTGGGTTTTAATAGGATTTAAATTCGGTTTGTGGGATGTTGGATTATTATATGCAATATTAACCATCACTTATACTTTTACGGTTTTATACGGTTTAATGATTTTAATTGGAATTCTAACTCAAAGTTCTTTGTTGGCAATGATGTCTACTTACTTAATATTTTTCATCCTTTCGCCACTTTTAGCTGTGAGGGATAAATTGGAACTGCTGATAAATAATAATATTGTTAATAAAGTAATAGACGGATTGTATTACTTCTTTCCTAAAACATCCGAACTGGCAAGTTATACATTAAATCTTACAATTGGCAAAAGTAACGTTGAGCTCCAGCCTATTTTGTCATCATTCCTTTTTCTAATTCTCACTATGTATATGAGTATTATCATTTTTAATAAAAAGGATTATTGAAATTCTAATTTTTATTTATTTTCCTCCGAAAATAAGTGGTATGAGAATTGTAGTTTTCTAATGTTCTAAATTACTTTATTTTAAATAAAAGAAAATTAGGAATCATAAAAGTTATTGGTATGTTTACGGATTAAAAAATCACTTAAGTAAAAAAGATAATACAAAGGATAAATAAAATGAGTGAAGAAAAGCTAAAACTTGAAGATATATTAGAAGAAACAAGTGAACTTGAAGAGAAGGAGAGAATTGAATATGTTGCAATTATAGGCGCCGGTGTTATGGGACAAGGAATTGCACAAACCGTTGCGGGTTCGGGAATAGATGTCTGCATTATTGAAAAATCCCAAAAACAATTGGAAGCGGCTCAAAAAAATCTAAAAATTTCCATGGAACATGAAATTGAAAGATGGGGAATGACGGAAAGCGAAATGAAATCGGTACTTTCCAGAATTACCTGGACGCTTGATTTGGAAGATGTAAAAGAATGTGATTTAATTATTGAAGCAGTTGAGGAAGATTTGGAATTAAAAGAAGAGATTTTTAAGAAATTGGATTATATTGCAAAACCGAATACAATTTTCATCTCGAATACGTCTACGCTTAGTCTTACAAAAATTGCGGAATTTACTCGTAGGCAAGATAAAATAATTGGAATGCACTTTTTAAATCCCGTCCCGAAAATTCCGGTAGTTGAGTTAATTAGAGCTTTTGAGACTTCCGATAAAACAGTTGAGATTATTAAGGAATTTGCAAGTAAAATTGGTAAAACTGCCGTTGAAGTTTATGAATATCCGGGATTTGTTACTACAAGAGCAATAGTTCCCTTATTGAATGAAGCTATGTATATCCTTCTCGAAGGAGTAGCATCGGCAAAGGCTATTGATACTGCTATGAAACTCGGTTATGATTTTAAGATGGGACCTTTAGAAATGGCAGACTCAATGGGACTTGATGAAGTTTTAACTTGGATGGAACAGTTATGGAAAACTTTAGGAGAGCCGAGATACCGCCCTTGCCCTATTTTGCGTAAATTAGTTCGAGAAAGGAAGCTTGGTAAGAAAACTGGTATCGGTTTTTATGAATACGATGCGGAAGGTAAAATAGTTTTATAATTTAAGAGGATCAAATGAAAGTATTAGTATTAAATTGCGGTAGTTCTTCAATTAAATATCAATTGATTGATACGGAGAATAGAGAAGCTTTGGCAAAAGGAATGATCGAAAGAATCGGCATGAGCAGTGCGGTTCTTACTCATATACCTGCCGGAAAGGAAAAGATAAGAATAGTTGGCGAAATCCTGGACCATACAATTGCAATTGAGTATGTAGTTGCGGTTTTAATGAGTAAAAATCACGGCGTAATAAAAGATAAAAGTGAGATTGACGCTGTTGGTCATAGAGTTGTACATGGAGGCGAGACTTTCTCCGGTTCGGTACTTATTACTAAAGATGTTATGAGAGCGCTGAAAGATAATATAGAACTTGCTCCGCTTCATAATCCGCCAAACATAAAAGGTATTGAAGCGGCGATAAAACATTTACCCAAAACTCCTCAGTGCGGTGTGTTCGATACAGCTTTCCATGTCAAAATGCCTCCCCGTGCTTATTTATATGGAATCCCTTATAAATTATACAAGCGTTATAAAATTAGGCGATATGGATTTCATGGTACTTCCCATCGATTTGTCTCAAAAAGAGCGGCTGAATTGATGGGTAAATCTATTCAAGAGCTAAAAATTATTACAGCGCATTTGGGTAACGGCGCAAGTATGGCAGCTATTGACAAAGGTCAGTCAATTGACACTTCTATGGGCTTTACTCCTTTGGAAGGTTTGCTAATGGGAACCAGGTCGGGTGATTTGGACCCTTCAATAGTAACATATATTATGGGTAAGGAAGGGTTATCTATTAGTGAAACGAATACATTGTTAAATAAACATAGCGGACTGGTTGGAATAAGCGGCGAGAGCAGCGATATGAGAGAAATTGAACAAGCTATGAATGACGGAGATAAAAAATCGAAATATGCATTTGATGTTTTTACTTACCGCATTAAAAAATACATTGGAGCTTATACCGCTGCGATGGGCGGCCTGAATGTAATTGTATTCACAGGCGGAATAGGTGAAAATTCGGTTCCTGTAAGAAAAGCCGTCTGTGAGGATATGGAATTCTGCGGTATTGAACTTGATGATAAAGCTAATTCAACTGCTGAGGAAGAGTGCGAAATAACTACTATAAATTCTAAGGTTAAAGTCTTTAAAATTCCTACTAACGAAGAACTGGTAATTGCTATGGATACGGAAAAGATAGTTAAAAAGTTGAAAGGCTGAAAATGGAAAAGGACAAAAGGCTAACGGATAAACTATATTTTTAAGAATAAGTTTTTTTTTATTTGAATCCCGCTGATTTTTAATGCGGGATTTTTTATTTTATATTAGGTTAAAAAAAAGAGGGAAATGTGGATCTCAAAATTAATAACAAAACCGTGTTGGTAACAGCCGCAAGTTCCGGTATAGGAAAGGCAACTGCAATTTCATTTCTTAAAGAAGGATGCAATGTTGCTATTTGTTCCAGGAGCAAAGAAAATTTATTAAAAACAGTTGCTGAAATACACGATGCTAATTTACCGGAACCCACTTGGATTGTCTGTGATATTAACAAGGAAAAAGATATCAACAATACACTTAGGGTCGTAACGGAAACTTATGGAAATATTGATATTCTTATCAATAATTGCGGTGGTCCGCCTGCCGGTTATTTCGAAAATCTGGATGATGAAGATTGGAAATATGCATTCGACCAAGTTTTAATGAGTGCAGTTAGATTTACAAGGGCAGTGTTGCCAGGAATGAAAAATAATAATTGGGGAAGAATTATTAATATCACCTCTCTTTCCGTTAAGCAGCCTGTCGATAATTTGATACTTTCAAATTCATTAAGAAACGCCGTTACTGCAATGGCAAAAACAATAAGCAATGAAGTTGGCAGCAAAAATATTACCATAAATAATGTTGCTCCAGGTTATACATTAACGAGCAGACTTTATGAACTTGCCGTAGAAAGAGCGAAGAAATCGGGTGGATCTCACGAACATATTCTTGCATCAATGGCTAATGACGTACCTATGAAAAGATTGGGTAAACCTGAAGAAATAGCTTCATTGGTAACTTTTCTTGCTTCCGAATTGGCGGGTTATATTACCGGAACAACTATTCAAATTGACGGTGGAGTAATTAAATCGACTTATTAATATAGTATCTTTAGTTGGTAAATTTTTCCCTCATAAATAGGGGACACTCTAAATGATAAAAGAAATAGATATTTCAGTTCCGCCGCACTTTATTAAAAATTACGAGTTTATTAAAAAGCAATCCGCAAAAAAGCTTAAATTAAATTTTAAGGAAATCAATTCCGTTGTAATTCTAAAAAGATCAATCGATTCTCGAAAAAAGCCTGTCTTTAGATTACGTATAAATGTTTTTATAAACGAATCTCCGGCAAAATACGAACTTAAGTTTAATTTCCAACCCGTAACTTCAAGTAAAAAAATAATTATTGTCGGTAGTGGTCCTGCCGGGTTATTTGCAGCTTTACGAGCAATAGAATTAGGAATAAAACCAATTATACTTGAACGCGGTAAAGATGTAAGAAGTAGACGATTTGATTTGAAATCTATTATGCAAAATGGAGAAGTTAATTCTAATTCAAATTATTGTTTTGGCGAAGGCGGAGCCGGAACATACAGCGACGGTAAACTTTATACCCGTTCCAACAAACGTGGCAATGTAAAAAGAATTCTTGATATACTTGTTTATCATGGAGCTGACGAAGATATCCGGATTGATTCGCATCCGCATATTGGTTCCAATAAACTACCTAGAATTATTCAGGCAATCAGAGAAACAATTCTTAAATGTAACGGGGAGTTTTATTTTAATGAGAAGGTAACGGACTTTATAATTACCGATAAAAAAAATCAAGGAGTTGTTGTTAACGATGATAAAGAAATATTTGGCGATGCGGTAATTGTTGCAACCGGACATTCCGCAAGAGATATTTATGAAATCTATAAAAAGCATAATCTTGCGATGGAAGCAAAACCATTTGCGCTGGGAGTTAGGATCGAACATCCGCAAGCTCTGATTGATTCCATTCAGTATCATACAAAAGTAAAGCATGAAAATTTACCTGCTTCAAATTATAATTTGGCATGCCAGGTTAATAACAGAGGAGTTTACTCGTTTTGTATGTGTCAGGGTGGAATGATAATTCCCGCTTCCACTGAAAAAAACGAACTTGTGCTGAACGGAATGTCGGTTTCAAAAAGAAATTCTCCGTTTGCCAACTCGGGATTAGTTGTTGAAGTAAATGAAAAAGATTGGAGCAAATACAAAGAGAGTGGTAATTTTGCCGGTCTCATGTTCCAACAGGAAATGGAGCGGCTTGCTTATAATGCCGGTGGAGGGAAACAAGTCGCGCCGGCACAAAGAATTACGGATTTTGTGTACAAGCGGATCTCGAATAGTTTACTGGCTACATCATACATTCCCGGAATTAAATCTGTACCGCTGCATCAGATATTTCCCAAAGAGATTGCAAAGAGAATAAGTAAATCACTTTTGATATTTAACAAAAGGATGAGAGGTTATTTTACCGACGAAGCACAGATTCTTGCTGTTGAATCTCGCACGAGTTCACCGATTAGAATTTTGCGTGATCGTGAAACCCTTATGCATGTTGATGTTGAAGGATTATTTCCGTCAGGAGAGGGATCCGGTTATGCAGGCGGAATTGTATCAGCTGCAATTGACGGTGAAAGATGCGCAGAGCAAGCGGTAAGATTTTGTAATGAGGCTAAGTAAAAAGTCCGCTTCAGTACTTATTGTTATTAACCTTTAGGTTATTACAACTTATGGAAAGAAATATAAGAATGATAAATCCAAACCTTTTTTAGGAAATTATTCAATAATTTTCTCTGATTTAAGAATTTCATAAGTAATTATTTTTCTCAATTTCAAATCTGTTTTTTTGCCAATATCCATATTCATAGCAAAAATCCATATATTTTGTTCTTTCTCAATATAACCGACAAGCCAGCCTATTTGCGGATTTGTTTTCGTTTCCCAGCCGGATTTTGAATGAATTATATAATTTGACGTTGAATCCGTAATCATAATTTTTTTTACTATTGAGATATTTCTTTGTCTGAACGGCAATAAATTGTTAACAAGACGATTTAAGAAATTTATTTGTTCCATAGCAGAAATCTTTAAATCCCCCTCAAGCCAAAAGTTATCTACTTTTCCGCCCATTAATTGATTACCGTATTTAACTTTGTTAATCCATTTTTGCATCCGGGCGGTTCCAATTTTTCTAGCCAGTTCCTGATAAAACCAAACACAGGAAACACCAATTGCACTTTTCATATTCTGGTCTTTATTCCATTCACTCCAGCCTCTGTCAATTCCATCCCATTTTATTATTTCATTTTCGTTTTTTATAACCTTGGTTTCAAGTGCAATTAAAGAATTAAGAATTTTAAAAGTGGATGCCGGAATGTAAAAAGTTTCGGAACGGGCTTTAATAAATATTTTGTATTGTTTTGATTTAAGATTATACAAAACAAAGGTTCCGTGCGTATTGTTTTTATTAAAAAACTTTCCCCAATCATTTCCTGTCTTTTGGGAATTCCAGCAGGAAAAAATGAACAGGGAAACAAAAAATATAAGAAGTTTTATTTTCACTTTAGTCATTATTTAATTATTTGACAGTCGTTTAATTTTTAATAAAATCTTTATTTTGTATAATCTTTACTGGAATAGGTTCCTTTATTCGAATCACTTTAATTATTTGTATTTTCCCAAGCATTACGTATAGCCATTGTTATACAATGTAATTCTTCGTCATAATATCAATTAAAGATATTTATACGGATATTCTTTGTTGCGTTTCTGGAATGAAATAATTTTCTGATTTTGAATTATTCCACAATTTATTTCTATTGCTTTTGATATAGTTCTATCGTTTTCCCATGCTTTTTGTCCACTCATAACAATTGGAAGAAAAGGCAATAAAGCCTCAGAAATATCCCATGAAGCAGAATTCCAATAATAACTTGGGCTATGGTCAACAGAATAATAAAATTTACCATCAACATTAATCATCGGGTGTTCGAATGATGTAGGTTTTGCACACCAAAATCCCATCCCTTCGTCACAGCTTATATCAATAATAAGAGTACCTTTCATCAACTTATCTGCATTATATTCAGGTACAAACATTAATGGACGCTCAATATCTTGAAGAGTGCCATTAACAATTATTTGCACGTCTGATAATACTTCTGAAAGTGGGCGGGTGCTACCGTCAGGTTCAACTGATAGTAAGTTTCCTGAATCGTCACTAATCATTTGTTTAAATATTACTGTAGGCAATTGAACACCAACATCGGTTGGCTTTCGACGGGTATATACAGTAATGTTAGTTGCCCCCTGTCCCTGCAACGCATAAACCGCTCCTCGACTTACAGAACCAAAGCTAAATATCACTGCTTTTCGTGGTTTTCCATAATTCCCTATAACACCTATAAGGTTTAAGGCATGATTTACACCGGCATAGCCTGCAATTTCATTGTTTTTGTAAAAAATATGCATGTTTTTATCACCCGATCTACTCCATTTAAACATTTGTTCCCATGCAATAAGCGTTAATTTTCTTTCAATGGATATTTGAGTAATTTCTTTTTGTTGTACACAATGTGGCCAGCCCCAAACAATTGCACCTTCGTGTACTTGAGCCAAATCTTCTACTAAAGGTTTGGGTATAATCACACAATCAAAATCCTTCAGTATTTCTTCCCGGGAGGCAACTCGTCCTGATGTAAGTTTGGCTATTGTGCTATCATCCACTCCAAATCTCAATCCATATCCTACTTCAAATGTAATGTGTTTTCGAAACCTCAGAGGAATACGTTTTATATGTTCAGGATGAATTGCTACTCGTTTTTCATTTTCTTTTAATGATTTTCCAATCACTCCAACTGTTAATAATTGTATCATTTTTTTTTATCTTGTATAATATCTTAATAAGCTTATTGCGTATATTCGGTAGTATGAGGGTTATTACTAATAGCGTATACTATGAAATAAGTTTTTTTGTAAATTATTCATTAAAACTAAATATTAAAGTATAAAAAATTAAGAAAATATCAAAAATCAAACAGATTTCTAATTGCCGAGTTTAAATCCCAAACCGCCGATAATGGTTTTTGCTTTTTCGGCAATTTCTTTAGATTCAAATGAAAGTCTGAAAGTACCGCCGGCGCCGTCTCTAATCTTAAGTAGTTCAATATCTTTAATATTTATTTCCGCTTCGAAAAGTTTTGCGGATATTTTACTTATTACACCGGGTTCATCTTTAACGTAAATATAAATATCATAAATTGGTGTAATAAAGCCTTTTGTATTCTGAGGTATTTCGTCGCGGTTCTGCCGCGCTGAATCGAAATATTCGGATAAGTGAGTTGAATCATTAACTAACACCCATAATTTTACTTTATTAAGTTCGTAGGAAAATTTATCGAGTGCGGTAAGGATTTGGTTTTTATTATTTTCGATAATTGGTTCCCAAATTTTATAATCGCTCGATGCAATTCTTGTCATATTTCTAAATCCGCCTGCTGCAAGATCGAGGAAATTATAATTCTCGGTTTTTAGCGATGCGGTATTTACTAAAGCAACGGATAAAAGCTGGGGGAGGTGACTTACGCTTGCGGCAATTACATCATGCTGTTTTGCGGGAATATGTAAAATATTAGCGCCGAGTGTTTCTATAATTTTTTGGAATTCGGTTAGCTTACTATTACCGGTTAAATTTTCCGTTACTATAAAGACAGAATTTTCAAAAAGAAGGGGATCGGAGTTTTCATAACCGCTTTTTTCTTTCCCCATCATAGGATGACTGCCGACATAAATTCCTTTCCCGGTATTGAGCATATTCCATTTTTCGAAGAAAATATTTTTTACGCTGCATACATCGGTTAGAATGTTGTTTTCATTTAGAAGCGGTATAATATCTTCAAAAACCTTTAGAGATAAATCAACTGGAAGGCATAGAATAATCAGGTCAAAATTAATAGCTTCGTCAATAGAATTCAATTGCGAATCAATTACTTTTTCATTTAAAGCCGAAGTGATAACATCATCTAAATCATAAGCTGCAATATAGAACGCCGAATGCGAATTTTTAAGTGCTTTTGCAATCGATCCGCCAATTAGTCCCAATCCGATTATTGCAATTTTTTGAATTTCCAATTCACTTTCCGTATTACTTTTAAATTTTGAGGGAATAGGGAAGTACAAATATTAAAACTATCTAAAACAAAACGTATATTTTAATTTTTAACTCCTAACTCCTAACTTCTAACTATATTTTCCTTCCGATCGCGTTAGCAATCAGTTTAAGTTCTTTTACTAAGTTTAAATAAGTATCGGGTAAAAGAGCCTGCGGCCCGTCGGAAAAAGCATTTTCCGGATCGTTATGAATTTCAATCATCAGACCGTCTGCACCTGCAGCCACAGCCGCGCGAGCCATCGGAGGCACTTGGTCCCGGAGTCCGGTTGCATGAGACGGATCAGCTATAACCGGTAAATGACTTCTTTTATGAACAACGGGAATTGCAGAAAGATCAAAGGTATTTCTGGTATATTTTTCGAATGTTCTAATTCCTCTTTCACAAAGCATCACGTTTTTATTCCCGCCGGCTAAGAGATATTCGGCAGACATTAGCCATTCTTGTATTAAAGCGGAAAGTCCGCGCTTAAGCATAATAGGTTTATCGGTTTTACCAAGCTCTTTCAGAAGAGAGAAGTTCTGCATGTTTCTTGCACCGACTTGATATATATCGGTGTATTTGTAAATCAATTCAATATGGTCAATCTGCATCACTTCGGTTATTACGAGCAAATTATATTCATCGGCTGCCGCGCGGATAAGTTTTAGTCCTTCTTCTCCCAATCCTTGGAATGAATAAGGCGACGAGCGAGGCTTAAAAGCACCGCCCCGCAGTATTTTTGCTCCCGATTTTGCAACGACTTCTGCCAAAGTAAAAATTTGTTTTTCACTTTCAATGGAACATGGTCCTACCATTAAAACCAATTGATCGTTCCCAATTTCAACATCCTTAATTTTAATTTTAGTCCCGTCTTCATTAAAACTCCGGCTGGCTAATTTATAAGGATCCGTAATTTTATAAACATCGGCAACACCGTCCAATATTTTTATTTTACGAATATCGAAATTAGGTTTAACTCCAATTGCGCCTAGTATCGTTCTTTCAACGCCTGTAGATTTATGGATTTGGAATCCATAATCTTCTAAGTGTTTTACAATATCATCTATTTGTTTGTCGCTTGCTTTATTATTTAGAATTACAATCACTTTACTTCTCCGTAATTATTCATGAAATTTTTTCTCACCGGCTTCAATGGCTAAATCAATAAAATCTTCTCTTGTAGGAACAGCACAAGTATAATTAGCACTATATGCACAATAAGGGTTAAAAGCTAAATTAAAATCAATTGTGTATATGTGATTCGGATCACTATTTAATTCAAATTCAAGATATCTTCCTACTCCGTAAGTCTCTTCATTTGTTGTTTTATCCGTAAACCAAATACTGTAATATACGGCACCTTTTTTTGCCAAATTTTTATAGACATTCAATTTATAGTTTTTGTTGTTTTTATTAAACGTAAGATAACCGAATCGTACGGCTTTTCTTGCTTCACCTTTAGTCCCGTAAACGGTAATAGTATCTTGCTTAGCGTTCTCCGTAAGCTTGCTTTGAAAAACCCAATCAGGATCAACATCATAATAATTTAGTGCATGGAAATTTGCTTTCGTGTCCTGATTAAAAGGGGAATTGGCATCGTTCATAAATTCCAAGTTTTTCGTTTCTCTTGATGTTCTGACTTGGGCAATATACTTTTCCTGTTCGGGTGTATATTTTTTACCGCATGAAGTAAAAATAAGTTGAGCTGTAATAAGTATGACAATTGTAATTAAAACTTTTTTCATGGAAAAAATTCCTTTATTTATCATCTTTAATCTTTTTCTTCAATTCATTTAATCTGTTCAAAGCTTCGACCGGTGTTAAATTATTTATTTCCAAATCGGAAATTTCTTTCCGGATTTCATCATCTTTAAATTCAAATAAATTTATTTGAATATCGTTTTCCTTTTTCATCTTAGCAAGTTTTGCCTTTTTCATTTCAACCGGAGTTAATTCTTTACCTTCAAGGTTCTCCAATATTTCTTTTGCCCTGTTTGTAACAACCATCGGCAGACCCGCCATTTGTCCTACTTGAATTCCGTAGCTATGATCAGCGCCGCCGGAAGAAACCTTATGCAAAAATATAACTTTATCTCCATATTCCCGAACTTCAACTTTGAAATTTTTTATTCTCGGGAAAATAGCAGACATTTCGTTTAACTCGTGATAGTGAGTAGCGAAGAGTGTTTTAGCCGCTATTTCAGGATTTTCATGCAGATATTCCGTAATAGCCCATGCAATTGAAATACCGTCGAAGGTACTTGTCCCGCGGCCGATTTCGTCCAAAAGGATTAAACTTTTACGGGTAGCGTTATTTAGAATATTTGCCGCTTCCTGCATCTCAACTAGGAATGTACTTTCACCGGCGGAGATATTATCGCTTGCCCCCACACGAGTGAAAATTTTATCGACAATTCCTATTTGCGCTTCTCCGGCCGGAACGAATGAACCGATTTGAGCGAGTAGTACAATTAAACCGATTTGCCTTAAATAAACCGATTTCCCCGCCATATTGGGCCCGGTTAGAATTACAATCTGCGTATCGTTTTTATCCAGAGTACAATTATTGGGAGTAAATTTTTCACCGGGATTTAATATTCTCTCTACAACAGGATGTCTTCCTTCTGTAATGTAAATTTTGTTCGAATTATCAACAGCCGGCTTAACGTAGTTGTATTGTTCGGCGCACTCCGCAAATGAATTGTAACAATCGAGCATTGCAATTAACTTGGCGTTTTCTTGAATTATTCCGGCTTTAGCGGCAACCTTTTTTCTAATTTCATTAAATAATTGATACTCAAGATCATATATTTTTTCTTCTGCATTCAGAATTTTGTCTTCGTATTCTTTAAGTTCGGGAGTAATAAAACGTTCGCTGTTAACAAGCGTTTGCTTCCTAATATAATTTTCCGGTATCTTATTTTTATGCGTATTGCTTATTTCGATGTAATAACCGAAGACCTTATTATAACTGACTTTTAACGAAGGAATGTTTGAGCGTTCCCTTTCCGTCCTTTGTAAATCGGCAATCCAATTTTTAGCATTTTTAGATAAATTTCTTATTTCGTTCAACTCTTCGCTAAAGCCGCTTCGTATAACTCCGCCGTCATTTAAACTTAATGGGGGATCGTCTGTAATTGATATTTCTATCAATTCAACTATTTCATCAAGATCACCGAGTCTGCCGTTTATTTTATTAATAATATCCGAGCTGAGCTGGTCTAGCAATTGTTTAAGCAGCGGTATTTTTTTTAGCGATGTTTTCAGGTAATTGAGTTCACGCGGGTTTGCACGGCCTGTGCATACTTTGGAAATTATTCTCTCAAGATCTCCAATTTCTTTAAGCTCTTTTTGTAAATTGCTGCGCACAACCTTGTTCTTATAAAGCTCTTCAACTCCCTGTTGTCTCTGTAAAATCGGTTCAAGTTTTATCAATGGAGCCGAAACCCAACGTTTAAGAAGCCTGCTGCCCATTGGTGTGTTTGTTTTATCGAGTATGGAAATTAATGTCCCTTCGCTTGTTCCAGCTTGAATTGTGAAAGTAATCTCCAAGTTTCTTTTAGTTGCCGGATCGAGAAGCATAAAATCCGAAGGATTATACTTTGACAATTTTATAATGTGAGAGAGATTAGCTTTTTGTGTGTCCTTAAGATAATTAAAAATTGCACCGGCGGCAATTATACCTTGTTCAAGATTATCAATCCCGAATCCTTTAAGAGTTTTCGTGTTAAAGTGGGTTAGTAGTAAATCTGCAGCATACTCGTGATTAAACACCCACTCGTCAATTTTTGTAATTCGTATGGAAGAACTAAATTTGCTGATTATTGGTTCAAGGGAGTGTTTTTGGTTTTTAGAAATTAAAATTTCTGAAGGAGTAATTAGTCCAAGCTGATTTTGTATGTCATCGTATGGTATTTGATAACAAAAAAATTCGCCTGTTGAAACATCGGTAAAGGAAATTCCTGCAATATCCTTTTCGATATAAACAGACGCTAAATAATTATTCTTTGTATGATCAAGAAGCTTATCGGAAAAAGCAACACCGGGCGTAACAACTTCAACTACATCTCTTTTTACAATCCCTTTAGCAAATTTAGGGTTTTCAACTTGTTCGCAGACTGCTACTCTGTATCCTGCTTTTACCAACTTTGGCAAGTATGTGTCAATTGCATGATGCGGAAAACCGGCGAGCGGTACGTTACCGGCTTTGCCGTTCGAACGTTTGGTTAATGTTATTCCCAATACCTTAGAAGCTGTTTTTGCATCTTCCTGAAATGTTTCAAAAAAATCCCCGACTCTGAACAAAACTATTGTATCCGGGTAATCTTTTTTTACTTTATTGTATTGAACCATTAATGGTGTAACGCTCATATCTATATTATCTTGTTACCGGTTATTGTATTAATTATCTATTTCAGAAAATTAAAAGTAGCAAATAAAATAGGAAACAAAAATATATGTTAATGAAAAAATAATGTCAATTTTCGGAAAAGAAAGTGTAAAAGTGATAAAAGTTTTGAATAGATCCGTCAATCGTCAAATTTGAAATGTCAAAGAGGTTAAAAGATTAAAAGGCAAAAAGTGTAGAGGTAAAAAAAACGAGAGATGAAGAAGTAAAAAGGTAAAAGATTACATATGGAAGGAGTGTATTTAGCAATGGGTATTCGCAAGTATTAAAATTGAAGATAAAAATGCCGATTCTCTTTTCTTAGTGATTGCTTCCGTAATATAAAATTTACAAACCGGAAAACATGTGAGAATCAGCATTTTATATTGTAAAATAATTATTTGCTCAATTTAAGCTTACTTTATTTTATGATCCCCTCTTATTATGTCAATATCAAGATTCCAAGGTTTTTTGAAATAGCTTCTTACTCTATGTTTTTCAGTTAATACTTTAGAATTCTAATATCCCATTTCTTCTTTTGGAAACATGTGTTTGGTCAAATCAAAATCAGGATGTTCTTGGGCATCGACATAAATAGCCACATCAACGGCTTCCTGCAGAGTTAAAGAAGGTTCATCTTTCGGTATTTCGACTTTTATCCATGATGCCATTTTATTCGACTTACTTAAGCCTGCGCCTGTGTTATATGAATTTGGTCCCCAAACCGGCGGTCAGTCTTCCGTTCCAAGACCGTTTTCGCCATGGCAGTCGCTGCATTGGTCCATATAAACTTTTTTACCGTTAAGATAATTTTCGTTGTAGCTTTTTTAACTAATTGATTAGTTTTTTTATTCGGCCAAACTTTTTTAAAATACGGATTGACCGGTTTCTTGGAATTTAAAGTGATAGGCAATCCTTCCGAAAACCAAGTAATATAAGCTGCCATTGCAACCGATGCTTCCGTATCTATGATAGGTCTTTTCCCTTTCATACTTCTCATAAAACAGTTATTAATTATATCCTGTAAAGTCTGGACAGATTTTTCGCGTTTTGAGTAAGCCGGAAATGCTCTTGCCGTTCCAATAAAAGAACCGAGCGACTTAGTTTTTCCGCCATCAAAGTGGCAGCTGTTTCACTGCAATTTATTTCCTACCAAATCTTTTGTAAGCGGATGTGTATCGGTATGCATAATGATGTCATCACCTAATTTTACCATTCGACCAAGTTCTCCGTCAGGGTATTTTGTAGGCGGATCTGGTATGTTAGGTGCGTCAACAGCAAAAAGCAAGAGAATAAAAAGAGCAATAGTTCCCAACTTCAAAAATAAATTTTTTATGTGAACCTCTATATTATTTTTTGATAATTAGAATAAATTTAAGATATTAAAATTATCATTCAAGAAAAAAACAAATTAAATTAAATCGTATACTAATTTAGTATATAAAGTAATTTATACTAAGTTTTATAAATGGAGATTTCTTATTTTCTTTATCCAATTTTGGAAGAACGGAAGTTTTCATTATCGATTTATTACTATTTTTCACATTGTTGCTTTCAAATCCTTATTTTAGAAGTATAAAATTTTCGTATTAAATAAAAAATTTTTATAGGCATGTTTAAATATGAATGAATTTAGCTGCAGTGAAGTTTCAAAAATATTTCTAAAAAACGAATTTCATATTGCAAAAGCGATAAGAGAAAAATACGGTTTTAGCGACGAACTGTTTTCTATTACAGGGAATGTAGTTTTTGCAAATTTTCACGCTGTTAGAGTATTTGTTCAAAAAATTAATGATAAAAGGGATAGTGCCGATTATATTAGGGTCGGCGAAGTAAATGCTGCCGGTTTGCTGGATGAAATTTATCATTACATTCTGCATAAATATGAAGAAAATGAGAATCCGGGAGTTTTTGACAGAGCAATTTCTTTTCTAAAAAATAAATTGGGAAACGATAGTCTTAATAAATTACTAACCGATTTTGTATCTCTGTTTCCGCCTTCGGATGTTTACAAAGGTAAAATAGGAGTTGAAGATTATCTTGCTTCATATACGAAAGACAAAGACAACAAAGAAATAGTTCTGGAAGAATTGATTTTACTTTTCTTGGCTAATTTTAATCCGGCAAACAGTAACCTGAAAGAATTGTTTGACGAGAATTATTTTAATGAAAAAAATAACTACAAAAAATCAATTGATTTATTAGAAAATTTTTTCCAAAGTGAAAAACCTTACGGGCCGGATAACCAGCCTATTTTAGAAATGCTTAAAACTCCAATATTGCAAAACCCCTCTAATCTTTGGGATCAGCTGGAGTTTATTAAAACCAACTGGAAACCGGTTCTTGAGGATTTGTATATCCGGAGAATACTGAGCAGTCATGATTTAATGAAAGAAGACGTTATCTTCGAATCATTCGGAGGCGGCGGGGGAGCTCCCACTGTTGTTCCTAAATATAAAGGTCTTCCGGATAATTTTAATCTTTTCACAATCGGTAAATCAATGTATAAATATGCATTGGACAGTTCGACTGAATATGATGAACCCGAACAGTTTACTCCGGATGTTGACTGGATGCCGAATGTTGTTTTGCTTGCGAAGAATGCTTTTGTTTGGCTGGACCAGCTTTCGAAAAAATATAGCAAACAAATTAATAGACTTGACTTAATTCCCGACGAGGAACTAGATCAATTGGTTCGTTGGAATATCAACTCACTTTGGCTTATTGGAATATGGGAGCGAAGTTCCGCTTCGAAAAAAATTAAACATCTAATGGGTAATATAGATGCAGTAGCGTCTGCTTATTCATTATACGATTATACTATTGCACATGATTTGGGCGGGGAAGATGCGTATAATAATCTGAATGAACGTGCAAAAGCACGTGGGATAAGACTTGCAAGCGATATGGTCCCGAATCATACAGGTATTTATTCGAAGTGGGTAATTGAACATCCCGAATATTTTATTCAATCGAATGAATCTCCATTCCCGAATTATCAGTTTACAAAAGATGATCTATCGGAGGATCCGAGGGTTCAAATGAGAATTGAAGATAAATATTATGAAAGAACAGATGCAGCGGTTGTGTTTCAAAGGATTGATAATACTAATGGAAATGTAACATATGTTTACCATGGAAATGATGGAACAAACATGCCGTGGAACGATACTGCTCAACTTGATCTACTCAAAAAAGAAGTAAGAGAAGCAGTCATTGAGAAAATTTTTGAAGTTGCGAAAAAGTTTTCCATCATCCGTTTTGATGCCGCAATGACGCTTACAAAAAAGCATTTCTCCCGTCTTTGGTATCCTCAGCCTGGAATGGGCGGTGATATCCCTTCGCGTACGGATTATACTATGTCTAAAGAGCAATTTGATTCTCTATTCCCGGAAGAATTTTGGCGCGAAGTTGTTGATAGAATAAATAATGAATTGCCCGATACTCTTTTGCTTGCCGAAGCTTTTTGGCTGATGGAAGGATATTTTGTTAGAACATTAGGTATGCATAGAGTTTATAACAGCGCTTTTATGAACATGATGAAGAATGAAGAAAATGAGAAGTACAGGGATTTAATTACAAATACATTGGAATTTGAACCGGAAATATTAAAACGTTATGTGAATTTTATGAGCAACCCTGATGAAGAAACGGCAATTCATCAATTCGGTACACAGGATAAATATTTTGGCGTTGCAACTCTAATGGCAACATTACCGGGCTTGCCGATGTTTGCTCACGGTCAGATTGAGGGATTCAAAGAAAAATACGGAATGGAATATAAGCGGGCATATTATAACGAAACTCCAAATGAATATTTGATTGAAAAACACCAAAAAGAAATTTTATCGCTGCTTAGTAAAAGATATGTATTTAGTGAAGTAAATAATTTTTGGCTCTATGATTTCTATACAGAAAACGAAAATTTATGTGAAGATGTATTTGCTTATACCAATAGTTTTGGAAGAGAAAAAGCTCTTGTTTTTTATAATAATAAATACAATGAAGTATCGGGCAAGATTTATCGCTCTGCGCCAAAACAAGTATCTGCAGATGATAAAGAAAGAAGGTTGAAATCAATAACATTTTTGGAAGCTCTCGGTATTAAATCTGATGATAAATTCTTTTACATATATAAAGATAATAACTCCGAACTTTATTATATCCGTTCGGGAAATAGCCTTTTTAAGAATGGATTCCAAATTGGACTAAGAGGATTTGAATATAAAGTGTTCTGGAATTTTCATGAGGTATTTGATTCTACCGGTGATTATAAGCAGTTGGCAGAATCATTGGGAACAGATGGTGTTCAGGATATTAATAAAGCAATCAAAGAAATATCTTTAAAGCCTGTCCACGAAGCATTCCAAAATATGTTTGATGAATCTGCCCTGAATAATTTTGTTAGTTCTTTTATAGTGGATAATAAAAGTTATGTTACGGAAGAAAAAAGCGAACGTTTCTTGAGCAATAAGTTTTATTATTTGATTAATACACTCAAAAAACATTTCCATTTAAAAGTGGAATTAGATAGTTATATCAAGGAATTCGATCATTGTTTGAAGGGATTAAAATGGATTAATCCATTGATCAAAGAAGAAGCATTTCTGAAGCAGAATATTAGACTTGCCGGTGTTAAAAAATCTGTTGTTATTTCTCATGACTCAAATTACAAAGAGAATTCAATAATTTTAATGATGTATCTGGTTATAAGACATATCAATAATTTCCTTAAAGAATCCGGTGGAAATAATGCAGATGAGTATGAAAAACTGCTTCTGGGAAAACCAATTAAAAGAATACTCCGGCGCACGGGCAGAAGTGAAGATAAAATATTTAAGAAAATAACACTTTTGAATATTTTGCTAAAATTTAATAATAAAATATTTGATATTGAAGAATTATATGAAAAACTTCCTATTAAAAGTTCAATAAAAACCGAAGAGAAATTCTGGAAAAAGTATAATTCAAAATCTTTTTTGGATTTGTTAAACGATGATTATGTAAAAGTTTTTCTAAATGTAAATGAATATAAAAATGCTTGGTATTTCAGTAAAGAGCAGTTCGAAATATTAATTAATTGGTTATTCACGGTAACGGTTTGCAGTTATACAATTAAACGAGAGAGCGATTTAGAGCATATTGATATTAAAACGAGTAAGTTAAGAAAGGTTGCTTCTCTTACTCCTGTGGAAATAAAATTAATTTTGTTAATTGCGAAAACATATTATCAAGTTGATTTTGTAAAAAGCCTATCTATACAATCGAAATACAAATTAGATAAATTGAAGGAACTGAGCAGGGCAGTATCGAACATGAATAAAAGTTCTAAAAATTATAAATGAAAGAAGAATGTAGATTTTTGAATTGATAAATGAACATTGTATCCGCTGAATATTCATTCGCACATATTATTAGCTGGAAATATTTAATTAATTCCCTGATAAAATATTTTGGTATGAAAGCACATTCCGAAGCACAATATTTAAAAAACAAACAAAATCATCTCCTGAGATTTGTAAATACTTGATCAAAATAAAATAACCGGTCTAATTTTGAAATGTTTTATAATTTACCTGTCACTTTGATAATATAACAATTATATCTATTTTAATAAGAGGAATGATAAAACAAAAATTTCTTTACATTTGTTTTTAAAATTACCTGAATGGACTTTTAAGGTGACGATAGGAATTAGACAAAGAATAGATATTAAAAGTGGAATTACGAAATAAACGGGAAATTATTTAACATATATCGGTAATAAATTTATCCGCCTTTGGAGGATGTAATACGCTTGTTGAGATGTTAGTCAAAATGTTAAGAAAAACTATAAAACTTATCATTCTTAATGATATATGTAAAGATTATTTGCTTTTCTTATCAAACCGAACTATCTTTGTAAAATAAACGAACTTTTTGTAACAGAAAGAAAATGTTAAAGAAATTACCATTAGAAAAAGACGTTGAAACAAAGAAAGTTTTGAAAAAGCTTGCTTCTGCTCATAGGGCACTTGCAGAATTGAAAGGAATTGCTGCAACTATTCCAAATGAAAATATTTTGATTAATACTTTGGGACTTCAAGAAGCAAAAGACAGTTCGGCAGTAGAAAACATAATTACGACCCACGATGATGTTTATAAAGCCGAATTAAACTTTGATAGTTTTAAATCATTAAATGCAAAAGAAGTTCAAAATTATATTTCTGCTTTGAAAAAAGGATTTTCTCTAATCTCAAAAAACAAAATTTTGACAAATAAAGATATAATAGCAATACAATCTGAATTAGAGAAAAATGATGCAAGTTTTAGAAAACTTCCCGGAACTGCTCTGAAAAATACAACAACAGGAAAAACTGTTTATACTCCGCCACAAGAATATTCCCAAATTGTGGATTTAATGTCAAACTTAGAACAATTTATCAATGATGATACCATTTCCGATTTTGACCCTTTGGTAAAAATGGCAATTATTCACTCTCAATTTGAAAGTATCCATCCTTTTTATGACGGAAACGGGAGGACAGGAAGAATAATAAATGTATTATACTTAGTAATGAAAGAGTTACTAAATCTTCCGATTTTGTATTTAAGCAGATATATTATTTTAAACAAAGGAAATTATTATAAATTATTACAAGAAGTTAGGGAAACCAACAATTGGGAAAATTGGATTTTGTATATGCTTCAAGCAGTTGAAGAAATATCGCAAGAAACGATTGTTTTAATCGGAAAAATAAGAGAATTAATTTTTGAATATAAAAACCTACTCAGAAATAATTATAAATTTTACAGTCAAGATTTATTAAACAACTTATTCAAGCACCCTTATACAAAAATTGAATTTATAAAAAGAGATTTGGGCGTATCAAGAATAACAGCAGCAAAATATTTGAATGAATTAGCAAAAAATGGAGTATTAAAAAAACAAAAATTAGGAACAGGAAATTATTATATAAACGAGAAATTAATGAATTTATTAATAATGAAAAAATAAACACTTTGGCTAACAAAGGCTATACGTAATGCTCCTAACGTCGCACTACGCATAGCCGTAGCCGTTGTAGGGCATAGAAGAAAATATGGAGATATCAGAAAGAACGATAAAATTTTTAGGAAAAGCACTTTGTGGAGACAATGGTTTATTGCCATATAGGTCAGGACCTAAACTTGTTGATTTCTTTATAAATTTTGGTTCAAATGATCAATATGGAGAAGGGTTTCCGAGTAGATGGAAATATACCGAAGATAAAGTTAGAGAATTTAATGGAGCAAAAGTATTAAAAGAAATAATAGAAAGTTTTTTAGATCCAAGAGACTTTTGGGATACAAACATTGATATTGAGCATACAGTTTTAGAATTTAATAAATTTTTGAAATTTGATGGGTACGAATTGAAAAAGAAAGGTGAATTTTATAAAATTTATGATTCAACAGGAGTATTAGTGGAACCTGAAATAGTGAAAGGCATTAATCAGGATTTTATACAAGAGCAACTTGCCAAATGCAATCAAAAGATAGAACAAGGTGATTATAGTGGTGCCATTACAAATTCAAGAAGTCTTGCAGAAGCTGTAATGATTGAAATTATTGAAAAATATGAGGAAAATGAAATTAAAAATGATGGAAAAATAGAAAACCTTTATCGCAAAGTAAAAAAAATTCTAAATCTAACTATTGATCCAAAAACATTACCACAGCCAGCAATTCAGATATTGTCTGGTTTAGATTCTATAATTGGTGGTTTAGCAGGTATTAGCAACAATTTAGGAGACAGACACGCAAATAAATATAAAACAAAAAAACATCACTCAAAGCTAGCTGTAAATGCTACAATGACGTTGGTTGATTTTTTACTTGATAGTCAAGAATATCAAATGAACAAAAAATATGAAAGAACATGATACCAGATTTTCAAACAATAATGCTTCCTGTATTAGAAATTTTAGCAGACAAAAAAGAACAAACGTTACAAGAAATTATCAGTAAAACGAGAGGTATAGTCAAACAAAAGTTATTTGCTGTTGCTAAATCCAAAAAATATATTGATAAAATGGATAAAGTTCTGGCCAAACACTATGGTTTCACAGAAGAAGAATTAGATTTTATAATAAACTACGACATAAAGTACAGGATGAGTAAGGAGTTAAACAAGGACAAGTAAATTGAGCGATGGAGATTTATAAATGAAAAAAACCGTAATAAAATCACTTTCAGAAAACTTTAATTCGCATGCTAACCAGACAGAGAATAATATAGAGTTTTGGTTTGCCAGAGATTTACAACATTTACTTGGTTACACTGAGTGGCGCAATTTTCAAAAAGTAATAACAAAAGCTAAAACAAGCTGCGAGGCAAGTGGTCATAAACCAACTGACCATTTTGTTGATATCAACAAAATGGTTAAAATCGGTTCCGGCACAGTACGCGAAATTGATGATATTATGCTTACCCGTTTTGCGTGTTATTTGATTGCACAAAACGGCGAACCTATAAAAGAGCAGATTGCATTTGCTCAAAGTTATTTTGCCGTACAAACCAGAAAATTTGAACTGGTAGAAAAAAGAATTAAAGATAGGGAAAGGTTAAATGCAAGACAAAAATTAACTTTGTCAGAGAAAGATCTTTCGGAACTAATTTTTGAAAGGACTGGTAATGAAAAAGATTTCGGAATGATTAGAAGTTAAGGCGATAAAGCCTTGTTTGGATTTTCAACGGCTCAGAGGAAACAAAAATTGGGTGTAAAATCTAACCGTGCTCTTGCAGATTTTCTACCCATAATTACGATTAAAGCAAAAGATTTTGCTACAGAAATTACCATTTTTAATGTAAAGGATAAAAACATTGAAAAAGGGAACAGAATTGCTTGGGAACATATCCGAAATAATAAAAGCGTTAGAAAACTTTTACATGAGCGTGGTATAACTCCTGAAGAACTACCGGCTGAAGAGGATGTAAAAAAATTAAATAGAAGAGTGAAATCGGAAGATAAAAAGCTTACGAAGAATCCGGATAGACTAAATGACGGAGAATAATACAAAATCCTAATTACAATAAATTGATAGTGAAATCCAACTTAACATATTTAGGTAACAAAGAAATATTAAAAGAACAAAATACGTTTGCCTAACAAGAGTTATACGCAATAGCTGAAAAACACTACTGCTCATAGCAAATACAATCAGTATAAATAATATTAAACTAAAAAATAATTTTTCTTAAGTTTGCAGATTATAAATTTGATGCTGTGAATATCCTTCCAAAGCGGAGCGGTATATATCCGGACCGTCGGCTTGCCGCTAAAAGCATTATAAACATAAAAAACCCGGTACTTTCAAAAGCGCCGGGTTTTTCTTTTATTCATATAAATTACAAAGATATCTAATTTGTTAATTCCTTTGCCAACAGTTCATTAATTGCTTTGGCGGCTTTTCTGCCTTCGCCCATTGCAAGAATAACGGTAGCTGCTCCGAGCACAATATCACCGCCGGCAAAAACTCTATCCATAGAAGTTTTCTGATTCTCATCTGCGATAATATTTCCCCATTTATTTGTCTTAATTTGGGGAGTTGTTGAACTAATAAGCGGGTTGCTGCTGTTTCCAATTGCAACAATAACAGTATCTAAATCAATTACAAATTCACTTCCGGGAATAGCAATCGGTCTTCTTCGTCCCGAGGCATCAGGCTCTCCAAGTTCATATCTCAAACATTCAATACCAATTACTCTTGATTTTTCATCACCTAAAATTCTTTTTGCATTTTGAAGAAATAAAAATTCAACTCCTTCTTCTTTTGCATGCTGCACTTCTTCCGTTCTTGCCGGCATTTCTTTTTCGGTTCTTCTATAAACAACATAAACTTTTTCAGCGCCTAAGCGTA
The DNA here is from genome assembly GCA_965554225.1 of uncultured bacterium. Taxonomy (GTDB): domain Bacteria; phylum Bacteroidota; class Ignavibacteria; order Ignavibacteriales; family Melioribacteraceae; genus BMS3ABIN04. Next base: position 35,073 of record CBEVZC010000011.1, read on the forward strand.
AAGCCATTCTTGCCGAATCCATTGCTACATTTCCGCCACCGAGAACGGCAACAACTTTCGAATTGTAAATTGGCGTATCCGCATGCTTTTTATCGAATGCCCGCATTAAATTTGCTCTTGTTAAGTACTCGTTTGCAGAAAATACACCAACGAGATTTTCACCTTCTATTCCCATAAAAATAGGTAAACCAGCGCCTGTCCCTACAAACGCAGCATCATAGCCGTCTTTTTCCAGAAGGTCTGTTAATTTTCTCGTTTTACCAACCACAAAATTTGTTCTAATTTCAACTCCCATTTTACGCAAAGTATCAATTTCCTCATCAACAATTTCATTTGGCAGACGGAATTCGGGAATTCCGTATCGCATTACACCGCCTAATTTATGGAAAGCTTCAAAAATAGTTACATGATGTCCTTCACGTCTAACATCGGCAGCAACAACTAAACCGGCAGGTCCGCTGCCAACTATGGCAACTTTTTTACCTGTTTCCGGTTTTACTTCAGGAATTTGGACGTTCCCTTTTTCCCTTTCAAGGTCGGCTACAAATCTTTCCAGCCGCCCGATAGAGACCGACTTATCAACAGTTTTAAATACTTTACCAACAGAACAGTTTAGCTGGCATTGTGTTTCCTGCGGACAGACCCTTCCGCAAATTGCCGGAAGTAAGCTGGCTTCTTTAATTACATTTATAGCATCTTGAAAACGACCGTATGCAGTGTGTTCAATAAATAACGGTACGTTTATATTAACGGGGCAATCCGAGACACAGTTTTGAGTAGGGCATTGAATGCATCGCAAAGCTTCAATCTGGGCTTCTTCCGCAGTATATCCAATTGCTACTTCCTCTAAATTTCTACATCGTACATGCGGATCTTGTGCAGGCATTTCCTGTACTGGGATTCTAATTCTTTCTTTAACTTTTATTTCATCTATTTTGGGTATATATTGTTCGTATAATTCATGTGCTTTATTACTAATTTCTTCCGGAGCTAGAAAAGACATTGTTATTCCTCCTTACTTTCATTTTCTGCAATTTTTGCTTCTGCCATTAAATCTACATAGCATTGATGTTTTTCTTCTTCTATATCTTTAAACTCGCCCAAACGAGCCATCATATTGTCAAAGTCGACCAAATGACCGTCAAATTCAGGACCGTCAACACAAACAAATTTTACTTGATTCCCAACATTTACTCTGCAGCCGCCGCACATCCCGGTGCCGTCTACCATAATTGTATTTAATGAAACTTCTGTATAAATATTATATGGTTTTGTTGTTAATGCACAAAATTTCATCATTATGGGAGGGCCAATAGCAAAAACCATATTAGGTTTTGGCTCCATTTCGCAAAGCTCTTTCAATGGTTCGGTAACCAGCGCTTTTCGTCCGTAGCTTCCGTCATCGGTAACAATAATTAATTCGTCGGCAATTTTTTCCATTTCGTCTTCCATAATAAGAAGCTCTTTATTTCTGGCGCCCATAATTATTATAACTTTATTCCCGGCTGCTTTTAATGCCTGTGCAATTGGATGCATTGGAGCAACTCCAATTCCTCCGCCAACGCAAACAACGGTACCGAAGTTCCTTATATTTGTAGGGTTGCCTAACGGGCCTACAAGTACCGGAATATCATCTCCCACATTCATATGGGATAGTTCGTCGGTTGTTAATCCAACCACTTGAAAAATTATTGTAATTGAACCTTCTTCAGTATCTGCATCTGCAATTGTTAATGGAATTCTTTCTCCATAATCTTCATCTACTTGTAAAATGATAAATTGCCCTGCTTTTCTTTCGGTTGCAATTAAAGGAGCTTCAAGCCTCATTTTATAAACATTATCCGAAAGCTTTTCTTTATAAAGTATTTTACTCATTTCAATCCCTGTCATTAATAGTCAGAATTTGTTTTTACAACTATATAAGATATAAACATCCAAAAATTATCAAAATCTTTTTGAATTTGAAACGATTTTTTTATTTTATCAAGGTTAATTTTTATTCCAATTCTTAATAAAAATTTGCTAACTTGCTTAAGCTTATAAATATTTGCTTTTACATTCTTCCATTATCGTTAAGTTGTGAAATAATTTAATATGTAAATTTTAACAATCTATTTGGAGAACTATTGTGATTATTTCAATTCCCAGAGAAATTACAGAAGGTGAAAATAGAGTGGCAGTTGTGCCGGATACTGCTTCTAAATTAATAAAAAGAGGCTTTGAAGTTCAAATTGAAAAAGATGCCGGAATTAATGCAGGTTTTGTTGATGATGAATATAAACAAATTGGAGCAAAAATTATTGAAGATACACAAACTTTATTTGCGAATGCCGATATAGTTCTAAAAGTTCAAAGACCTAAAACAAATCAAGTTTTACAGAAAAACGAGATTGATTTACTGAAAAAAGATTCTTTGTTAATATCTTTTATGTACGCGCTTCATTATCCAGAGGTTGCCAAACAATGTGCCGAGAAAGGAATTAATGTAATTTCTATGGATGCAATTCCCCGAACAACTTTAGCGCAAAAAATGGATGCGCTAAGCTCGCAGGCAAATCTTGCGGGATACAAGTCTGTTATTATCACTGCAAATAAATTAGGTAAAATATTTCCATTAATGATGACCGCAGCAGGAACAATTCAACCTGCACGAGTAGTAATTATGGGTGCGGGAGTTGCTGGCTTGCAGGCGCTTGGAACTGCCCGCCGTCTTGGCGCTATTGTGGAAGTTTCCGATATCCGTCCCCAGGTAAAAGAAGAAGTGCAAAGTTTAGGCGGTAGATTTATTGAAGTAGAAACGGATGAAAATATGCAGGATGAAGGCGGTTATGCAAAAGAAGCCTCTGCGGAATTTTTACAAAAACAAAAGGATTTACTTTTTAAACATATAACTAATGCAGATATTGTAATTACAACCGCTCTTATTCCGGGGAAAAAAGCTCCAATATTAGTAACCGAAGAAATGGTTAAAAACATGAGACCCGGTTCCGTTATACTAGATATGGCTGTTGAGTTCGGTGGTAATTGCGAGATTAGTGAAAATAGAAAAACCGTTAAAAAGCATGAGGTCACAATTATAGGCGAGCCTAATTTACCAAGTCTTGTTGCGACCAATGCGAGTGAAGTTTATTCTAAAAATCTGCTTGCGCTGCTTGATCACATTTCAAAAGAAGGAAAAATTGAACTTGATTTGGAGGATGAGATAGTTAAAGGATCACTCCTTTGTTATAACGGAGAGGTGGTTCATGAAAGGACCAAAGCTCTACTTTAAGATAACTTTTAAACATTTAATAAAAATAAGGATTCAAATATGGACGGAAATCTTTTAATGCTGATTTATGTTTTTGTGTTAGCTATTTTTGTTGGATTCGAGCTGATTACAAAAGTACCTCCAACATTACACACGCCGCTTATGTCCGGGTCTAATGCAATTTCGGGTATTACAATTGTCGGCGCTTTGCTTAGTGCGGGCATGGAAGAGTTTACAATTAGTACAATTTTAGGGGTAATTGCTATAATATTTGCCACAATAAATGTTGTCGGTGGTTTTTTAGTTACCGATAGAATGTTAAAAATGTTTAAAAAGAAGTGAGTGTATAATGGAAATTGTTTTAAATATTGTTTATTTGATTTCATCAATATTTTTCATCTTTGGAATAAAAAAATTAAGCTCACCCAAAACTGCAAGGCAAGGTAATTTATACGCTGCAATTGGAATGTTGCTTGCAATAATTGCAACATTGCTTGATAAGCAGGTAATTACTTATGAGTATATAATAATAGGACTAATTATTGGAGCGACAATAGGAACCTTGATGGCGGTAAAAGTACAAATGACCGGAATGCCTCAGATGGTTGGATTGTTAAACGGTTTCGGCGGAGGAGCTTCGGCGCTTGTTGCAACTTCCGAGTTTTACAAAGTTTTTAATAATCCGGCGCTTTCATTTGAACTTTCTGTTATTATTTCTATTGTGCTCAGTGTTCTTATTGGCGGTGTTACGTTTACAGGTTCTTTAATTGCGTTTGGGAAACTGCAAGGCTTGGTAACGGGCAAAGTTGTAAAATATGCAGGACAAAATGCTATTAATGTTATACTGTTACTGCTGGTTGTTGTTGGGGGAGTTTTAGTTGTCATAGATCCGTCGAAGCAAATGATTTTACTCGGTATTCTTTTAATTTCTTTGATTTTAGGAGTGCTGCTCGTTCTTCCCATTGGCGGGGCGGATATGCCTGTTGCCATTTCATTATTAAACTCCTATTCCGGTCTGGCTGCTTCGATGACGGGTTTTGTACTGCAGAATAATATGTTAATTATTGCCGGTGCACTTGTTGGCGCTTCGGGAATAATTCTAACTTTGATTATGACGAAAGCAATGAACAGGTCCTTAATGAATGTATTGCTCGGCGGATGGGATTCTGCAGGATCGGCTTCTGGAGGCGGTAGTACGGAAATTAAGGGTGATGTTAAATCTGTTGATGCCGAGGAAGCTGCAATGATTTTTGACGCTGCACAAAGTGTGATTATTGTTCCCGGATACGGAATGGCTGTGGCACAAGCTCAACATGCAGTGCGGGATTTAATGAATATACTTGAAACTAAAGGAATTAATGTGCGTTTTGCAATTCACCCGGTCGCGGGAAGAATGCCCGGACACATGAACGTTTTGCTTGCCGAAGCTCAAGTTGAATATGATAAACTTTACGCTCTGGAAGATATTAACGATGATTTTAGCAATACGGATGTTGTTCTTGTTGTGGGCGCAAACGATGTTGTAAATCCTGCCGCTCGAAGCGACAAGAATAGTCCGATATACGGAATGCCCATTCTAAACGTTGATTATGCTAAAACGGTAATAGTAAACAAGCGGTCACTTAACGTTGGTTATGCGGGAATTAGCAACGAACTATTTTTTAAGCCGAATACACTGATGTATTTTGGAGATGCAAAGGAAGCAATAAGTAAATTAGTAAACGAAATAAAAGAATTGTAAATTCCGGAGCGGGAAAGGTATTTAATAAAGGGAACGGTATAAAATTGTTCCCTTTTTATTTTCTGAAAATTGAAAAAATGATTTATGATGTTTGTTAAATCGGTCTTCCAAAGAACTTTTGCACAAATTATTTTTATCTTCGTCTTCTTTTGCGCGGTTTGTCAAAATCGTTTCTTTTACCGCGTCTTTTTTTAGTAAAGGGTTTTCTTCCGGCTCTTTTGCTTTTATTCTCATCCTTCCGGGCTGTGGCAATTTCTAAAACAATTTTACGATTGTTCAGTTCCTTATTCTTAAAGCCTTTCAGAATTTTATCGGTATAAACTGAATCGGTTTCAAAGAAAGAGAAATTCTGCATAATATCAATTGCGCCTATGTCAATATCTTTTATTCCGGAAAAATCTTTAATCATTCCTATTACGGTTGTGGGTTTAAGATTATCCGTCTTGCCCAGATTTAAGAAAAAGCGGGTGAAACCTTCCGGCGAACTTCTACGCTTTTTTGATTTTCTACTGTCTTCAGGTTTATTTAAGTCCGGACTGTTTTTATAATAATCTAAAAACCTATTAAACTCAACGGAAACAAACTTCTTAATCAGCTCTTCTCTGTCCAGCCATTCAAGCTTCTGCATTATTTGAGGCAGGAAGGAGTCAATCTGAGTATTGTTAACTTCTACTTTTTCCATTCTATCAATAAGGTGGAAAAGCTGCCGCTCGCAGACTTCTTTACCCAAGGGAACGTTTTTAACAACAAATTTTTTGCCTAATTGCTGTTCGATTAATCTTAGCTTATTCTTTTCGCGTAAATTAGCTATTGCAATAGAAGTTCCAAACTTTCCGGCTCGTCCGGTTCTTCCGCTTCTATGAGTATAGAGTTCAAGTTCATCGGGTAAATTATAATTTATAATATGCGTCAAATCATTTACATCTAATCCGCGTGCAGCAACATCCGTGGCAACAAGAAGTTTTATATGTTTAATTCTAAACTTATTCATTACCGCGTCACGCTGCGCTTGAGATAAATCTCCGTGAAGTGAATCTGCGTTATACCCGTCTTTAATTAATTTTTCAGCAACTTCCTGAGTTTCTCTTCGAGTTCTGCAAAAAACTATTCCGTAAATATCCGGTTGAAAATCTACAATACGTTTCAATGCCAAATACCTGTCGCGTGCTTGTACAAAATAACATTCGTGTGCTACATTCTGCGCTCCAACATTTTTTTTGCCGGCAGTAATTTCAGTGGGGTTTTTCATAAATCGCTTAGTCATAGCCGCAACTTCTTTCGGCATTGTAGCGGAAAATAAAAGTGTATTACGATTTTTTGGTGTCTGATCTATTATTGCATCCAATTCATCACGGAATCCCATATTTAACATTTCATCCGCTTCGTCCAAAACAACAGTGGAAATATCGGAAAGATTTATTTTTTTTCTTTTAATTAAATCAACAAGTCTGCCGGGAGTTGCAGAAACTATTTGAGCGCCTCTCTTTATTTCTTTAATTTGTTTTTCAATACTCGAGCCTCCGAAAACAGCTGTGATTTTTATTTCCTTTTTGTATGTTGAATAACCTCTCAGATCATCCGCAATTTGCAGGCAAAGTTCTCTGGTAGGACTTAGTATTAAATGCTGGACTTTCTTTGATGATGAATTGGTTTTCTGCAGAAGCGGTATTCCATAAGCGGCAGTTTTTCCTGTTCCGGTTTGAGCTAATGCAATAATATCTTTGCTGTCCTTTTCCAATAAAATTGGAATTGTTTTTTCTTGAATCGGTGTGGGAGTTTCAAAACCTAAATCCGCTATAGCTTTTAGTATTTTATTTTCTATTCCCAACTCGTTAAAATTTGACATATTTTCCCTTAAGTATTAATTCTTTTTTTATTAATCAATCTATAAAGCTAACGAAAAATAAGATGTATTCTTAGTATTACTTTTGGGGACGTGTTACGCAGATTCAACCCCCAAGTGCGACAAAGTTAAGGAAAATTATTGAAGAATAA